>JACOTM010000018.1 GCA_016178305.1 Flavobacteriia bacterium
ATTGACGCGTATTTTTAAGTTTAGTTAAAAAAATAGGTTCATCATATTCAAAAAACGTACTGCTTGCATCCCAAGATAAATAAAGATTTTCTTTTTGTAGAACACGTTCCTTTTTTAACTCTTGAAGACAATTGTTAATAAACGAACTGAGCATGAGTGGATGAAAAATAGTTCCAAATGGATTTGAAAAAGTATTGAATCCATGGTGATTAAATTTTTTTGAAATTTCATCCGAAAAACAACTTCCGAGTAAAATTATTTCATCTTCATGTTGTATTGAAAAAGTTGCTTTTTTTATTGGAAATGAAATAGTATAATCCATTTTAAAAGAATTTATTTCTACGAATTAAGCGGTCGACAGGGATATGAATAGTTCCAAATATTTCATGAGAACTGATAGAATCAATTGCAAAACCTATTTTCGTTCCACGTTGCGTCCAAACGCCATGATTTTTAGAACCATTTATTAGTTTTGGATACGATTCACCAGAATAAAAAAGAAGCGAAGATTTTGTTTCAATAAAAGAAAGCGGAGGAGAAGCTAGAAATTGAAAGTGTTTGTCATGTTTCGTTAAAATACCTTTCGCAAACAATAAATTAATGAGATTTTGAGCATTAGAATTTACAGATAGTAACAAAGAGAAACCGGGTATTTTTTCTTCCTTAATTTTTTTAACTTCAGTAATATTAAACTCTTCATCCATGACAGATTCAATAAAAGTTTCATGAATAGTGGTAAATCCACCTTGTGTAAAGCATAAATCACCTTCCCAGGCATTTAAAAATTCTTTTGTTGGAAAGGCAATTTTTTTACCTAATTTGATTAAGAATTTATAAATTGGGTCTTCAAAAGCATTTCGTAAGTTCGCAATATCTAAATGAATATTAAGCTCTCGACTTGAAATAGAATTATTTTTTAGCTCAATTCCATCCTTTTTCATTTTAATATTGAGAGGTTTTTTATTTCTGAAATACGAAAGTAAGCTAAAGCTTGAAGAATCACTATTGTGAGCGAAAAGAGCCGTTTCTAAGCCTTGGTCTTGTAGTTTTTTCCAGTTAGAATAGAGAACTAATTTTTCATCTTTAAATTGCTTTTCGTTTAAAAAAGATTTCCAGCAGGGCTCTAAACCCCCTTTTTTGGCATATATAATTCTATTATAAGTTTCAGAAAATCCCGTTCCTTTATAGAGAAATAACCAATTATGATCATAAGTTATATATCCTTTTTCTTTGGTGTAAGTATAAACTTTTTGCTCATTCCAAAGTGTGTCTTTTATTTCTACCCATTTGCTTAAGCGTTGAATTCCTTGAAAAATTTTACTACTATCTGTAACATGAATAATGACGCCCCAGTTACCGTTTTCATTCGCAAATAAGAAAATGGGTTTCTGAAGATTTAAACCATAACTTTTACCTTGTCCTAATAAAAATTCATAAGAAAATAAATCTCTAAAAGGAATTTTATGATAAAAAAGCATATCACTTGTTTCTTTTGCGACATCTAGTAATTGACAGCGACCTAAAAAATCAGCTTGGGGTAAACGGTCTTCAAAAGAAGGTTTTTCATAATAACCATTAAAGTATGGTCTTAGAAATAATATACTTGCAAGAACGGTTGCTAATATTATTAAAAATGTAGTTTTGCGAAGAAATATTTTGATTCTTCTTCTTAAATTTTTACTTAGAAATGACATAAATGCTATTGATCAGATCGAGAATGTATTTGCCTGAATTTTCATATTCACCTGTAAAACCGTACGTAATATCAAAATTTGTATTGTGAATTGTTGTTTTAGATGAGGTTAATTCCATGATTCCTGTTTTACCCCGCATAGCATCAAGCAAGTCATTTTGTTCTGCTGTAAACATTTCAGCAGGAAGTTTATCAATAACTTTACTCCAATCTACATAAGCATAAGCAAAGCCACTTTTCTTATTTTTTTTAGCAATTGCTCCTGATAAAGATTCTTTTCCATAACCATTTGCGTGATTTTTAGCTAAATCTTCGTCATTTGTAAAAATGAATAATCCATTTTTGTTAATCATGTATAAGGGAACGGATTTTAATATAGCATTTTCAAATTTCCAATAGTCGCCGTATTTTTTACATTGCGAAGTAATTCGTGCAATATGATTTAATATTTTTTCAGGAATATCTTCTCTGTCTGTTGAAATACCAAAAGCAAATAAAGGCATATCAACTTCTAATTCAACTACTTTTTCTTCGTAATTGTAATTTTCATCGTAAGTATATTCAATTTTTGTTGTTTTAACTTTCTTTATTCCATTAAAAGTCCCAAAAACACTTCCTTTATAAGTTCCAAAGAGCGCATCTTTATCAACAAATTCATTTAACAGTTCAAGTGTTAGTAAAGTTGATGAGACACGTGCATTTTTTTCGCTTTGTAAAATAGGGATAATTATTTTATAAGCTTGTTCATAAGCTTCTTTCAGATTCACATTGTAAGTAAAATGAGCAGAATTTCCTTCATGAATGTATTTGAAAACATTTTTATCAAATTTTGTATTATTCATTTTTTCGTAAATAGAACCTAATGCATCGCTGTAATTTGCTTGTAGCTTTAATTCAATATTGTTATTATTTAAATACAAATCCCCAAGCATGATATTTCCTGTGTACAAGGAGTTAAATTCTTCATACATACTAGGAAACATAGATTGAAAATACCAAAAACCTTGTGCTTTTTTAAAATTTCTAGAATTGTCTAAATAAAAAATTCCTTCTGTTTGATGTGTTAGTTGTTCCGCAAATTTGGCATCTTGCTGTTTTAAATTGATATTATTTATAAATAATTCATGGCAAATTTCTAGAAGATACTCTTGTTGGTAAATTATTGATATACTATCTTTTAATTCAGAATAATTTTTTTGTCCAGGGTCTTCAACAACTACCGGATATTCAGGTTCATTGAATTCTAAATTTTCAGAATCTTGTTTTTCAATTAAGGTCGAATCTTCTTGGAATTCTTCTTCTTCAAGTACTTCTTGGTTTGTTTCTATATCATATTCTCCATTTTCATAAATTAATTCATTCCCTCTTGAAATCCATATTGAATCTGCTAAGTTTTTTATTTTTTCATAGGTAGGGTCAACTCTTAATAATACTCCAATATTACCTTTGATAATTAGATGATTGAAATAAGAATTATAATATTCAACTCCTTCAATAGGGCTTTCAACTTGATCAAAATCATCAAATGTTGCAAATAATTGTTGTTTGTTTTTTATTCCGAAAGTAAATCCAGAAACTTCGAAATCCTTTCCTTTTCCAAAAAACACATTTAACTTTTGATCAAAATCGATTCCGGAATCTTTTAATGTCTTTCCAGAAGTTGAACCATCAAATAATTCTGACTGAACTTCTTCCATGAATTCATAGCGTACTAATTCATCCATTGAAACTTTTTGTAACAAAGAAATATTGTTTAAACTAAAAACAGTTACAGCTTCTTTTGGAATAAAATCTTCGGAATTTTGCCCATAAAGATTATTGCACGCTAGTAAAATTACTTGAGTTAGAAGTAATATTTTAAAGTATTTATTGATGTTTTTTCTCATGAAAAGTAATTACTTAAAAATTAATCCTTTTTTAAAGGACTAAGATAGATTGTATTTTCCAATAAATTTAAATTTTGTATTAAAGAATACGTATTTGTCTGTAACATTATTGCCATTTTACTTGGAGCTAATTTGGCATTGTTGTTTACAAATTTTTCTATTGGCCTGTCAAATCGAGTTACGGAAGTATATTTTCCTAGTTTTAATTGCTCAATTTCGGTTTCTGAAAATTCTTTTTTCTTATTAAATGTGAATTCTGGGATATTTCGAATTAATTTTTGCCCATCCCAAGTTACCCAATTTTCAGTCAATTCTTTTATGTTTTTATTCAGATTTTCTTCAATGATAACATCATGAATAGCATTTTGTAAAGCAATTAATGATGTAAAATCACATTTTATTTTAAATATATAATCGGAATAATTGCTTTCTAAAGTAATATTTGTAATTCCAGATTTTGATTCTAATTTACTTTTAAAATGGTTCACGCGTTGTTTTATTTCTTCTATTGAAGGAACTTTTCGACCATCTAAGCTATCTAAAGCTAAAATAGAATTGATTTTTATTTTACTAGCGCTTAAATTTAAGGTATATTTAAATGTTCCGGAACCATCTGAATTTAAAGTTAAATCATCAATAATTTCAACACAAGAGTTTGCTAAAAAGAAAATAGTAATTAAAATAAATAAATTTTTATATTTCATGATACAAATTTAGCTAAAAGGTAGTTTCAAAAACAATACCAATAAAATTTAGTTTTTCTTAACATTTGAACAATTTTGATAATTTACATTGGTTCTAGATTCACTTTTCTATTTTTCTTATACTTTTGAGGTATGTTAAAATCAAAAAAAGCAATTGTTTCTGTAACGAATGATTTATATACCGATCAACGTGTACATAAAATTTGCTTATTCCTTGTTAATAAAGGTTATGATGTTACTTTGGTAGGTAGATTGAGACAACAAAGTTTAGAATTAATAGAAAGACCTTACAAAACCAAACGACTGAAGTTATATTTTGACAAAGGAGCAATGTTTTATGCCGAATATAATATTCGATTGTTTCTTTTTTTACTATTTAAAAAATCAACAATTTTAGTTTCAAATGATTTAGATACTTTGTTGGCTAATTTTTGTGCTTCAAAATTGAAGTTTAAAGTAAACTTAATTTATGATTCTCATGAATATTTTACGGAAGTTCCTGAGCTAATAAAACGTCCGAAAATTAAAAAGATATGGGAATTAATTGAAGGATGGATTTTCCCAAGATTAAACCATATTTATACTGTTAATAATTCTATTGCAGCAATATATTCAAAAAAATATAATAAAAAAATCCATGTCGTTCGAAATATTTCCATGTTATGGAGTCCTGTGAATTTGAAATCTAAAAAAGATTTAGGGATGAATGAAACAAAGAAAATAATCATTGTTCAAGGTGCTGGAATTAATATTGATAGAGGAATAGAAGAAGCTGTTGAAGCAATGAAATGGGTATTCAGAAATGATGAATTATACTTTTTATGCTGATTTAGGATTAACATTGGATAAACCAACAAATTTGAATTATCGTTTTTCGCTTCCAAATAAAGTCTTCGATTACATGCATGCAGAAACACCAATATTGGCAACTTCTATTCTAGAAGTGAAAAATATTGTAGAAAAACATAAAATAGGAGTGGTTATTCAAAATTTTTCATCTAAAAATTTAGCTGAAATGATAAATGAAATATTCGAAAATGAAAACCTTTTATTGGAAATGAAAAAGAATTGTAAAAAAGCTAAATTGTTGGAAAATTGGAAAAATGAAGAAGTTGTTTTGAATCAAATATATAATTTTGATGGAAAATAAAAAACTTCATATTGTTTCTTTTGATATCCCTTTTCCTGCAAATTACGGAGGTATAGTTGATGTGTATTATCGTATCATTTCTTTGCATTCAATGGGTGTTAAAATTCATTTACATTGTTTTGAATATGGACGAAAAGAAGCTTTAGAGCTAGAAAAATATTGTGAAAAAGTTACTTATTATAAACGTAAACGTACATTAATTGATTTTTTTAGTTTTCTTCCTTTTATTGTAAAAACAAGAATCAATAAAGATTTAGAACAAAATTTATTAAAAAATAACGATCCTATATTGTTTGAAGGAATTCATACTTCTTGGTACTTGAATAATTCTAAAATACAGGAGCGGAAAACGATTGTAAGAGCACATAATATTGAACATGATTATTATAATGGTTTAGCTAAAAGTTCTAAAGGCTTAAAAAAAATATTTTTTTTAGCAGAAGCTATGAAGCTAAGAAGATATGAACATCAATTAACAAAGGCAAGTATCGTATTATGCGTGAAGCAGTCTGAAATTGCTTATTACAAGAAAATAAATCAAAATACTTTTTTGTTAAATTCATCCTTTGAACAAAAAAAAATAGATAATGAACCGACAGAAAAATACATTCTTTTCCATGGAAATTTGAGTGTTAGTGAAAATGAATATGCTGTTATTTGGTTAATTGAAAATGTTTTTAAAACAATTCAATCTATTCCGATTATCATAGCAGGAAAAGATCCAAGTTTGAAATTAAAATCTTTAATAACTCAAGAAAACATAAAATTAATTGAGTCTCCTGATTTTGAAACCATGAAAAAAATAGTAAAGAATGCTCGAATTCATATTCTTTATAGTGATCAAAATTCAGGTTTAAAATTAAAATTGTTAGCCGCTTTACAGACGAGTGGAATTGTACTAGTTAATTCAAATATGGTACAGGGAACTGATTTAGAAAAATTTTGCATAATTGCTGAAAAAGGTCAAGAGTTTGTATCTCAAATAATAAATAATATTGAAATAGGCTTGAGCGATGATTCAAAAAAAGCAAGGCAATTGATATTTGAAACAAAATGGAATGTAAATCAATTTAATTCTGAATTATATAAACTAATATGATTGATTCGTTATTTGAAGACTTTTTAGTTGAATTATTTGATTTGATAAATATTTTTATTAATTTCCCTAAAACATACTTATGAAAGATCCAATTCTTATAGAAGAAATAATAAAATTAGTGGTCGCTTTACTAATAGGTGCAATTATAGGTGCAGAAAGAGAATATAAAAGTAAAGCTGCTGGTTTTAGAACCGTTATTTTAATCACGGTTGGTTCTACTTTGTTTACGATTGTTTCAAATGTAATGGGAGCTGATGCTCGTGTTGCTTCAAATATTGTTACCGGAATTGGATTTTTAGGTGCTGGTGCTATTTTTAGAGAAGGAGTAAATGTAAAAGGTCTCACTACTGCAACCACAATATGGATTTCTGCAGCTATTGGTATGGCAATTGGTATTGGAAAATATGATTTTGCTATTGTTGCATTGGTGATTGTAATGTTAGTTCTATTGAGTTTTACGTGGATTCAGAATATTATCGAAAAAACAAACAAAGTTGAAATTTATCATATTACAATTGAAAATAATAAGGAAACAAATAAACAAACTCTAAAAGCTATTTTTGTTTCTTGTCAATTGAAAGCCCGTTGTGTGAAACACATGAAAGATCATCATAAACAAACGTATATGTTTACGGTTCAAGGTCCTGCAAGAAATCATTCAAAACTGATTGACGTATTATTTAATTCTGAATTTATTGCTTCATTTGAAGCATAAGTTATCAATAATACAATTCAACCGATCAAATTAACGATTCATAGTTTTTTCAATTAATTTATTTATAAACTAAAATTAGATTTGAAGACCAATTAAAATAATATGAAATTTATAAAATATCCCATTATTCTGTTTGCTTTTTTATCTAATTTGCAATTTTTATTCGGACAAACTTCCACGCAAAGCATCAAAGGGATGGTCATTGACAAACAATCACAGGTAGCTATTCCAAGTGTTTTAATTAAAATTTTTAATACTGATACAATTTTTGAAGTTGAGTCTGATATTGATGGAAAGTATTTAGTAAGTGGAGTGAAACCAGGTAGATATGATCTTTATGCTTCATTTATAGGGTATAAATCAGTTACCATTCCAAATATTGTCGTAACGACAGGAAAAGAAGTGGTAGTTGATATTTCGTTAGAGGAGCAAATAAATTCAATTCAAGAAGTTGTTATTTCTGCCAATAAAAAGAATGAAACGAATAATGAATTAACTTCAGTAAGTGCTCGTTCATTTAGTACAGAAGAAGTAAACCGATTTGCAGGAGGTCGATCAGATCCTTCAAGAATGGCGGCTAATTTTGCAGGTGTAAGTTCACCCGATGATTCAAGAAATGACTTAGTTATTAGAGGAAATTCACCAACAGGTGTATTATGGCGAATTGAAGGGTTGAATATTCCAAATCCAAATCATTTTTCAACAATCGGTACAACTGGTGGGCCAGTGAGCGCTTTAAACACAAATGTTTTAAAAAACTCTGATTTTTTTACTTCAGCTTTTCCTTCTGAATATGGTAATGCAACTGCAGGAGTTTTTGATTTAGGATTTAGAAAAGGAAACTCAGACAAAAGAGAACATACTTTACAATTAGGGGCATTAACGGGGTTGGAAGCTGTAACTGAAGGACCAGTTCGAAAATCAAAAGGTTCTTCTTATCTGATTGCATATCGATATTCCTTTACTGAATTTGCTCAAAAAGCAGGAATTCCAATCGGTACAACAGCCACTCCTTTTTATCAAGATTTGTCATTTAAAATAAATGGAGGAAAAACTAAAATCGGAAAGTTTGTATTGTTTGGAGTTGCTGGAAAAAGTCGAATTAATTTTTTACATGATCAAATTGATAGCACTGATTTATTTGCTAATCCAACTCGAGATAGTTATTTTACCAGTAAAATGGCTTTAATCGGGGTAAGTCATTTTGCTAGATTAAACCAGCAGTCATATTTTAAAACGGTAATTGGGGCAACCTATTCAGCTTCTATTTACAATGAAGATTCAATTAATAAGAACAACAATCAGATTAAAAGAATACTTGAAAACACAACACAGCAAGTAAGATATACAATCAATAGTTCGTTTAACTCTAAAATGAACTCCAAAATATTTTTAAAAATAGGAGTTCTTGAAGAAATCATAGGACTTAATTTATTTTACAGAAGTAAGTACTATACGACTGATTGGAAACAAATTTGGGATTATAATGATTACACTTCATTGCTCCAAGTTTACGCTCATGTTAAATACACAATTTCAAATCGATTTACTTTAAATGCGGGTTTGCATAATCAATATTTAGTATTGAACAAATCGAATTCTTTAGAGCCTAGAATTGGTCTGAAATTCCAAGTTAATGAAAAAAGTAATTTAAGTTTTGGATATGGTTTACATAGCCAAATGCAACCAATAGATGCCTATTTTTATAGAACTTTATTAGCAAATGGAACTTATGTACAGTCCAATATTAATATGGGGTTTACAAAAAGCAATCAATTTGTTTTAGGCTATGAAATTTTCCCTAAAAAAGATTGGCGGGTAAAAGTTGAAACGTATTATCAATATTTATTCAATGTTCCTGTAACTCAAGTGTCGAGTGCCTATTCAATGCTAAACGCAGGCGCGAGTTTTTTTCCGAATGAAACTTCATATTTAGTGAATAAAGGTACAGGTGAAAATTATGGTTTAGAATTAACCTTAGAGAAATTTTTCAGTAAGGGATATTACACTTTAATAACAGGATCTATTTATGAGTCAAAATATAAAGGGAGCGATGATGTTTTAAGAAATACAGGTTTCAATGGGAAATTTGTTTATAATATACTTGCAGGAAAGGAATTTAAATTAGGTTCGGACAAACGAAATGCATTAACATTCGATGTAAAATATACACATGCAGGAGGTAGGTTTTATACTCCAGTTGACCTAGTTGCTTCTCAATTGATTAATTTTCAGGTGTTAAAAGGGGATGGTTATGCTTATACGCAACGTAATCCTAATTTTTTTAGATTGGATGTGAAAATTGGATTTACATTAAATAGCAAGAAAAAGAAAATGGCTCAATCATGGTATTTAGATATTCAGAACATTACAAACCATAAAAATGTCTTTGCTCAAAGGTACAATCCTTTAACTGGAAATATGAATACAGCTTATCAAATCGGATTTTTTCCAAACTTTGTTTATAAATTTCAATTTTAATTTATGAGTAGAAGTAAAAATCGATTTATATGGATGATATTAATAGGAGCATTAATATTTGTACTACTTGAAATAATGTTAGATGATGGAAAGTATTATCCAACTCGAAATCGATTTTTAGATTTAATGTTGTCAATTAGTATTACTCTTTTTGTTTGGGAAGGGAATTTAATATTAGATTCTAAATTAAATATTTTTTCTCCATGGCAGCATAAAAAAGCAATTAGAAGAATATTTCTACAATTATTGTTAAGTTCTTTCTACACTTTTATTGTGATTTATTTTTCGATGGTCATTTTTAGTCAATTTATTTGTGAAATACCAGAAGACCGTAAAATAGTCTTAATGAAATCGGCAATAATTATAGGCTTATTAGTTACTTTTATTATTATTTCAATAGAAATCGGTATACAATTTTTTAAAAAATGGAAACAGAGTTTGATAGAATTGGAAAAATATAAAACAGAATCAACTCAAGCCCAATTACAAAATTTAAAAAATCAATTAAATCCACATTTTTTGTTCAATAATTTAAGTGTTCTTTCTTCCTTAGTTTACCAAAACCAAGATAAAGCAGTTGATTTTATTAACCAATTATCGAAAGTGTACAGGTATATTTTGGATAATCGTAATACGGAATTGATTACAATTTCAGATGAAATGAAATTTTTAGAGTCATACTTTTTTTTATTAAAAATAAGATTTGGGGAAAATATTCAAATAACAATAGAATTAAATGAAAATGAATTACAAAAAATGATTCCACCACTGTCTATTCAAACACTTGTTGAAAACGCAATTAAACACAATGAAATCTCTTCAAGCTTTCCGCTATTTATAAAAATATCGACTTTACATAATAATTTAGTAATTTGTAACAATATTCAATTAAGGATACAATATGATAAAAGTTCAAAAACAGGATTGAAAAATATTCAAAAGAGGTATCATTTTTTTACAGATAGAGAAATATTTATATTAAACGATGAACAAAATTTTTGCGTTCATATTCCAATGTTAACTTTAAGATGAAAGTAATAATAATTGAAGATGAAAGATTAAGTTCCGATTATTTGATAAATATTCTAAATAGAATTGATTCAACAATTGAAGTAATCAACGTGTTAGAGTCTGTAAAAGATTCAATAATAGCGTTTAATCAAACTGTTTCAGCGGACTTAATTTTTGCAGATATACATTTATCAGATGGAATAAGTTTTGATATTTTTTCGAAAATCAATGTTGAAATACCAATTATTTTCACAACTGCTTATGATCATTATGCTATTAAAGCATTTAAGTTAAACAGCATAGATTATTTATTAAAACCTATTGGAATCGATGAGTTAAAAAATGCTATTGATAAACATAAAAAATACAGTGGTAATTTAAATTTAGATAATTTATCAAACCAATATCAGTATGAAACAAAATTGTATAAAAATAGATTTATAGTTAAAATAGGAGATAATATTTCCAGTATAAAAACAGATGAAATATCCCATTTTTTATCAGAAGATGGTGTTGTGTTGCTCGTGACTTTTTTTGGAAAAAAATATATTGTAGATTATAATTTAGATCAATTAGAATTATTAATACCGCCAACAAATTTTTATAGATTAAATAGAAAGGTAATTGCATCCTTAAATTCAATTCAAAAAACAAATTCATTTTTTAATAGTAGATTGAAAGTTAAAATAGAATTTTTAAATGAAGAATCGAGTATTGTTAGTCGTGAACGAGTGATACAGTTTAAAAAATGGTTGGATGGTGAATTATAGAGGCATAAAAAAAGTGGATGTTATTATCCACTTTTTTATTGTTTTATGTAAAAATTAATTTAATTTTTTGGAGCTTCAATTTGTTCTACAGCAGGAGCAGCTAAAACAATTCCTTTGATAGTTAAAATAATTGGGGTAGTTGAAACATTTGTAGTAACAGTAATTGATTTCGTAAAAGCACCAACTCTTTTAGTATCATAATGTACAGAAATCTGACTTTTTTGACCTGGTTGAATTGGTTCTACTGGTTTTGATGCAGTTGTGCAACCACAGCTTGTTTGTACATTTTGAATTAGTACAGGAGTATCCCCCGTGTTTTTAAATTCAAAAACGAATAATTCTTGAGAATCATAAGGAATCTCATTTCTTTCAATCGTTTCTTTTGAAAATGTAATTGGAGCTTTTTCTTGAGCAGGAGGTGTTTTAGCCTCATTTGGATTTTGAGTTTTAACAGTTTCAGTAACCTGCACTTCTCTCATTTCTTTTTTCTTAACGGGCTCTTGCGCTGATGCGTTTAATGTTAACGTTAACATTGCAATTGATAATAGTATAATTTTCATAATCGTTCTTTTTTTTAACAAGGTTACAATAAAAAATTTAATCTAAATATATTTTTAACAAAAAAATGACAAATATTGTACCAAAACGTTTAGTCTGTAAAATAGTTGCTTAATACATCTTTAATTGATTCAAAAGTGTTTTCAATTATTGTGCCAATTTTCTTTTTGTTAAACCATTTAACTTCTGTAATTCCTTCTTCAATTTGAGGTGTAACTAATTTTGATCCTTTATAATTAACGGAATACCAATATGTTTTTTTTATAGTAGGTCGGTTATGATATAGATATGTATGATATGTAATACTAATCAATTTATTTAGTTGAATGTTTTTAATACCACATTCTTCTTCAATTTCTCTAATTGCTGTTGTTTCAGGTGTTTCATCTTTTTCCATTTTTCCTTTTGGAATATCCCAAATTTCATTTCTTTTTATAAACAGAAATTTATTTTTTCTTTTGACAATGCCGCCAGCAGCTTCAATAAAATCAAAATTATTAAATAATTGTTTGAATACTTTTTTGGGGTTTGATGAGATGACATAAATTGGAATATGCTTCTTATTACTTGAAATACAATTGAATATTAACTTTTTTATTTTTTTATTTTTTTTAGTGTGAAAGAATATTCCCTCTGTAAGTTTGAAATCTTTCTCTTCTAATATGAATAAGGGTGTATTTTCAATAAAAACTTTGTACATTTGTGTTATGATTTTGAATAACGAAAAAGCGTTAAAGGTAGCAGAATTTTTATTACAAATAAAAGCTGTGAAATTAGAACCCAATAATCCTTTCACTTGGGCCTCAGGTTGGAAATCTCCAATTTATTGTGATAATCGTGTAACTCTTTCATTTCCAAATATACGAACGTTTATTAGACAGTCTTATGCTGAATCAATAATTGAAAAATTTGGAAAACCAGATATTATTGCTGGAGTAGCAACTGGAGGAATAGCTCAAGGGGCTTTAGTAGCACAAGAACTTGGAGTTCCATTCATATATGTTCGTAGTTCTGCAAAGGAGCACGGAATGGGGAATCAAATTGAAGGATTTTACGAAGAAGGAAAAAAAGTAGTTGTAATTGAAGATTTAATTTCAACTGGAGGAAGTAGTTTGAAAGCAATTGATGCTCTGAAAGATGCTGGTTTAGATGTAAAAGGTCTCGTAGCAATTTTCACGTATGGCTTCGAAAAAGCAAAGGAAAGTTTTGAAAAAGCGGAATGTCCTTTCATTACTTTAACTTCTTATGATGTATTAATTGAGCAAGCTTTAAAGCAAGATTATATCAATGTAAGTGATTTGGATTCTTTGAAAGAATGGAAAGATAGTCCTGAAACTTGGAAAAAATAAAATTATGATTATTCAAAGCACAACTGTACTTGTTGAATCAACACAAGAACAAGTTTTTAAATTTTTGTCAGACTCAACTAATTTATTACATATTTTACCTCAAGATAAAATTAGTGATTGGAAGGCAACAAGTACAGATTGTTCTTTTAAAGTTCAAGGAGGAGTAACAATTTCATTGATTCAAGATGGAAATGAAAATCAGGATAAAATTTTCATGAAATCGGGTGAAAAATCACCTTTCCCTTTCAAATTGATAATTCATTTAAAAATGTTGAATCAACAAACAGAAGGTTATATCGAGTTTGATGGTGAAGTAAATATGTTCTTAAAAATGATGGTTGAAAAGCCCTTGACAAGTTTGTTTAATTATATGTCTGAGAAACTTAAATCTCATTTCTCAAATTAAATTTAATCTCTTTTAAATTGTATTTCTGAATTTGATTCCCCTTTTGTATTATTAAGCGCCCAATTTCGTCAATATCGATTATTTTTCCCGTAAATTCACTTTGATTATCTGTAAAAATAGTTTCTTGTTGGTATAACCAAAGATTATTTAAATATTCCTTTTTTAGAAATGTAAAGTTTTCATTTGTTATGTGTTTCCAGTTTAAATTCAATTCATTAATTAAGGATAATAAGACCGTGTAAATTGGATTAAATTCATTGGTTTCCATGCGAATACTTGTGCCGTTAATTGTGTTTAAGTCCATTTGATTTACATTTATCCCAATTCCAATAATTACATGTTCAATATTGGATTTATTTAGGTGAGTTTCTACTAATACACCTGTTATTTTTTTTGACCCAATTAAGATATCATTTGGCCATTTTATTGAAGGAGATAAATCAAACTTTTTTAATGTTTTTAGGATTGAAATTGAGACATAAATGGTTAAATAAAATTGATGAATTACTGACAGTTTTTCAGGTCTTAAATATATGGATGTAACTATGTTTTCTCCTGGTTTTGAATACCATGTGTTTCCTCTTTGCCCTTTTCCTGCAGTTTGTTCGTCTGCCAAAATTACCGTACCATGTTCAATATTGTTACTTTGAATCAAATTGGCAACATAATTGTTGGTTGAATCAACATTCTCGAGTTGAATTATTTTTTTTCCTATCATTTGTTAAATTTGAGAGGTTAAAACCATATAAAATCGAGTAAATTTAAAATTTAAAGTTAGATTTGTAAGTATAAAAAAATTAGATGTATAAAAAACAAAACGATATAGACTCAAAAGTATTATGTGATACTGTTGTAGAAGGAATGCAAGAAATGAAAGCAAATGACATCGTAGTTCTGGATTTAAGAGGGATTTCGGGTGCTGTGGCTGATTTTTTTGTTATTTGTAGTGGAGATTCATCGACTCAAGTTGAAGGGATTTCATCTTCATTGATTAGACATACAAGAAAAGAAATTCAAGAAAGACCTTGGCATACGGAAGGAAAAGGAAATAGCGAATGGGTTCTGGTTGATTATGTTTCTGTCGTAGCACATATTTTCTATAAAACAGCTAGAGGATTTTATGATTTAGAAGATCTTTGGGCAGATGCTGTGAGAACGGATGTACCTAATTTAAATTAATATAAAAATGTCTGAAACAAATAATAAGAAGAAAAATCCTTTTTCAATCTATTGGATATATGCAATGATTGGTGTTGCATTGATTGGTTATCAGTTATATATGAGTTCGTCTCCTTCAACTTCATTGGGAGATGAGCAATCTTTCTTTCAATTAGCAGAGAATGGGTATATTTCAAGAGTTTACATCGTAAATCGCGATCATGCTGAATTTAAATTGAATAAAAAAGGAGTTGAGTATATTAAAACAACTAAGGATACTCAGTTTAAAGCAATTGGAAAAGCATTTAAACAGAGTAATAACTTCAATAATACTGAACCAACAATTTATTTAGAATTAATTGATGCAGGAAATTTTTCAGCTAAAATTGATAAACTAAATGATGAATTTTCGAAGGCACATAAAAAAGAAATTATAAGTATGCCTAAAACTGAAAAAGATTATTTGGGAGGTATTTTAAGTTTACTATTACCTATCGTTTTATTGGTAGTAGTGTGGATGTTTGTAATGCGACGAATGGGTGGAGGCTCAGGCGGAGGCGGAGGTCAAATTTTCAATATTGGTAAGTCAAAAGCTAAAGTATATGAAAAAGGAAAATCTACAAATGTCACGTTTAAAGATGTTGCGGGTTTAGCAGAAGCTAAGATTGAAATAGAGGAAATAGTTGAGTTTTTAAAAAATCCAAAAAAATATACAGAGTTAGGAGCTAAAATACCCAAAGGAGCTTTATTAGTAGGGCCTCCGGGGACAGGGAAAACCTTATTGGCAAAAGCCGTAGCAGGAGAGGCTCAAGTTCCTTTTTTCTCTTTATCCGGTTCTGATTTTGTTGAAATGTTTGTTGGAGTAGGAGCTTCAAGGGTTCGAGATCTTTTTAAGCAAGCGAAAGAAAAATCTCCTTCAATTATTTTTATTGATGAAATCGATGCAATAGGGCGTGCTAGAGGAAAAAATAATAGTTTTGGTTCGAATGACGAGAGAGAAAATACGTTGAATCAATTGTTGACTGAGATGGACGGTTTTGGGACGAATTCAGGAGTTATTATTTTGGCAGCTACAAACCGTGCAGATGTTTTAGATAGTGCATTGATGCGTGCAGGGCGTTTTGATCGACAAATTTATGTTGATATGCCTGATATTAATGAACGTAAAGAAATTTTTAATGTTCATTTGAAACCTATTAAGTTAGATGAAAAAATGGATGTTGATTTCTTAGCTAAACAAACTTCTGGTTTTTCAGGTGCAGATATTGCAAATTTATGCAATGAAGCAGCTTTAATTGCTGCAAGACATGGAAAACATCATGTGGAAAAGCAAGATTTCTTAGATGCTGTAGATCGAATAGTAGGTGGATTAGAAAAGAAAAATAAAATTATTACGAAAACAGAAAAAAAATCAATTGCTTTTCATGAAGCAGGTCATGCTACAATTTCTTGGTTATTGGAATATGCACATCCTTTAGTCAAAGTTACTATCGTACCTAGAGGCCGTTCATTAGGAGCAGCATGGTATTTACCAGAAGAAAGAAGTATTACAACAACAGAGCAATTGTTAGATGAAATGTGTTCGGCTTTAGGAGGTCGTGCTGCAGAACAACTAATTTTTGGTAAAATCAGTACTGGAGCATTAAGTGATTTGGAAAAAGTGACTAAACAGGCTTATGCAATGGTTTCTGTATATGGTTTAAATTCTAAAGTTGGTAATATTTCATTTTATGATTCACAAGGACGTGATTCATTTACGAAACCTTATTCTGAAGATACGGCAAGAATTATTGATGAAGAAGTTAGTAAATTAATAGAAAATCAATACCAAAGAGCATTAACGATTTTGACAGAAAATCAAGATAAATTAACGCTTTTAGCCGAGAAATTATTGACATCCGAGGTGATTTTTAAAGAAGATTTAGTTACGATTTTTGGTGAGAGAGAATGGCATGTTGAAGAATTAAGTACTCCACATGTTGAAGAGGTTGAGGCTGTTGAAAAAGAAACCGAAACAAACTCAAATGAATCAACGGACGAGCAAGTAATAGAAAAAAAATCTGAAGTTGAATCGGCAGAGGTGCCTAGTGCATTGCAAAGTTCCGATGAAAATAAAGAGAATTAAAAAATAATTTAGAACTTACAAATCAATTCCCACTAATTTGTTATTAGTGGGAATTATTTATTTTAATAAATAAGGAATGAGTAATATATTGTTAAGAGCTATAACCGGTTTCTTTTTTGTAGTGTTAGTAATTGCTTCGCTTTGGTTTGGGACGATACCAACAGTGATTGTTTCAACTATTTTTTTTGTATTAGGGTTAATTGAATTTACATCCATTTTTAAACACATGAAGCAAATTCAATTGTTTAAAAATTATTTTATTTTTATTAGTATTATTTTATACACAATAATAATTTTGGCTTATTTAAATTACATTGATTTTGTTTTTTTAAGTATTATACCTTTGTTGATTTTTAGTTTCTTTTTAGTTGAGTTATGGCGCAAAAAAGAAAATCCGATTTTAAATATTGGAATACATTTATTAGGTGTTTTTTATTTGGTTTTACCATTTTCATTGATTATTATTTTGAATGAGGAAAGTACAGAGCGCAATCCATTAGTTATAGGTATGTTTTTGTTAATTTGGTCAAACGATACTTTTGCATATCTATCTGGAAGATTTTTTGGAAAAACGAAATTGTTTGAGAGAATATCTCCTAAAAAAACATGGGAAGGTACGATAGGAGGGATTTTGCTTACGATGATAATTGGTTTTTTAATAAGTTTTTGGGGAGACAATAATGATTTTGATTTTTGGTTGATAGCTGCGTTGATAGTTGCACCAGCTGCAATATTTGGGGATTTAATTGAGTCGTTATTTAAAAGAAGTTTAAATATTAAAGATTCTGGAACAATTTTGCCTGGTCATGGAGGGATCCTTGATCGTTTCGATGCTGCAATTTTTACAATACCATTTTTTTACAGTTGGTTTATTATTTATAATTATTTTTAAGAAAAATTTTACTTATGAAAATACATAGAGAAGGATATTTAATCATTTTTATTGCAATTGTTTTACTTTCAGTAATTCATGTTGGAAATTATTTTTTATATCAAGCGCTTGGCTGGATGTGGTTATATATTTTATTGATTGTAGGAGAATTGACAATGTTGTATTTGGTTATTCAATTCTTCCGAATTCCAAATAGAACTTGTGTTTTTGAAGACAATGATATTATCTGCCCAGCAGATGGAAAGATAGTTGTTATTGAGGAGGTTGAAGAATCAGAATATTTTAATGATAAAAGAATTCAAATATCTGTTTTTATGTCTCCGTTAAATGTTCATGCAAATTATAATCCAATTTCAGGGGTTATTAAATATGTAAAATACCATAAAGGGTTGTTTTTAGTAGCTTGGCATCCTAAAAGTAGTACAGACAATGAAAGAACAACAGTTGTTACTGAGCATGCCTCAGGGAAAGAAGTATTGTTTAGACAAGTCGCAGGTGCGGTAGCTAGAAGAATTTGTTATTATGTCCATCCAAATCAAAAGGTGATAACAGGGGAAGAATATGGATTTATTAAATTTGGATCCCGAATTGATTTGTTTTTACCTTTGGATTCTACAATAAATGTTAAAATAGGCGATATTGTGCAAGGAAGAATTACTAAAATTGGAAATTTAAATTAAAAAAGATTATATTCGTTTTACAAATTAAATAATTTACTATGAAAAATGTTTTTGTTGCACTTTCATTAATGATGTTTGTTGGTTCTATGACTGCTACATCTTATGCTGCTTCTAATGGAGCTAATATTTCTATTTTGAAAAAAGATAAAAAGAAGAAAAAGAAAAAAGCATGCTGTGCTAAAAAAGAAGGAGAAGAAAAAAAGTGTTCGAAAGAAGGTGAGAAAAAATCATGTTGTTCCGAAGGTAAATAATAAAAAAAAAGCTGATTTAAATTAATCAGCTTTTTTTTATTTATTGAGTTATGCTACCAAATACCTTAACTAAAATATCGCTAATTCTGGCTGCAGGATCCTTGCGAATTTTGTTTTCTTCCTGCTCTACCATGTAAAATAATCCTTTGATAGCTTTGTCTGTTACATAAGCATTTAAGTCTGGATTTATTTTTTCTCCACCTGACAAAGTCATAGCAGAATTATATTTGTTGATAATTGGATTCCAATAATCAGTTAATTTAACTTTAGAAATAGCTTCTTTTACTTTTGGTGTGAAGGCAGCAATAAGTTGTGCTGAAGTATTATCTTTTAAAAATTTTGTTGCAGCCCCATTTCCTCCATTTAATATAGCGAACCCATCTTGAACAGACATGTTCGTAATAGCATTAGCGAATATAGGTAAAGCTTCTTTGCATGCTTCTTCTGCTGCTCTATTTAGCGTAGTTTCAAATTTGTCAACTTGGGAAGTTAAACCCCAATCTAAAGCTTTTTGTCTCACCTTAATTGCATCTTCTGGAAAAGGTAGTTTAATAATTGAATTACCTAAAAACCCATCTGTTACAGAAGTTAAATTTACAGAGTTTTTGATCCCAACTTGTAATGCTTCTTTTAAGCCCGAAATAACTTCCGAATTTGTAAGTTGTGGTTTTTGTGCTGTCGTAGGAGTTGTAATTGAACTTGCGGCTTCTTCAAGCACATCACACGAAACAGTTAATAGGAGTGAAGTGTAAATAAAAATTGGAATTATTCTTTTTTTCATGATATTTTTTAATTATTCAAACATACAATAAAAAAAATTAATGCAAATGATATACCAAAAATCATTTTATTACATTAACACTTCCATAAAGAAGTTTTTTATCATCTGTATATAAATCTTTTAATATTGCTCTCCAAGAATAAGTTCCATCTGATACAATTTTTCCCTGAAAAGTTCCGTCCCAACCTACTTGTGGGTCATTTGTTTCGAATATAGTTTGTCCCCAACGATTGAAAATAGTTAAATTGAAATCAAAATTATCTATTCCAGCAGTATAAAAAATCCATTTTTGATTGAATTCATCCCCGTTTGGAGTAAATGTATTTGGGGCATAGAATAGTATGTCAGACACAACATTTAAATAAATAATTGTAGAATCTATACATCCAGATTCGTTTGTTACTGTTAAATGAATTGGATAAACTCCAACAGTACCTTCTTCAAATTTAAAAGTAGGATTTTGATCTGAACTAATTGATGGAGCTGAATATGGAGAATACCATGCCCAATTTAATACATCGTCTGAAGATCTATCTTGAATATTTACTTTTGTTTCAAAAATAGTTGTAGGATTTGGATTAATGAAAAAATCTGCATTCGGAATAGGACTTACTGTAATTAAATCTTGAAATGTTTTAGAATATACACATCCATATATTGATGTAATATCTATATTTAATGTATATGAACCTGGTTCTATGTATGTGTTTGAGGCAGAATCTATTCCTATTTTATTGATGTTGTTTTTATCGCCAAAGTCAAAATGAGTATTAGCAATTTGATTAGCTAAGTTTGAATTATTTAAAAATTCAAACTTAGCTGGTGCACAGCCTTTTAATGTGTTAGGAATGATTGATGGAATAATTGCTGTTGGGAAATTGATTGTTAAGCAAGTGTCTGTGGTCGGAGATCCGCATGCTTCAGATAACGTTACACAATATTGAGTTCCACTATTTAACGGTGTTACTGTGATTGTGCTTCCTGTACCAATGTTGTTGCTATTTTCTGTCCAAGTGTAAGTGTATGCAGATGAGCCTCCTGTTCCTGAAACAGAAAGTAAATCACTATTTAAAGGGCAAATCGTATCAATAATTGATGGTGATAAATTTGTAAAAGACAATGGTAAGGGTTCTGAAATCATTTGTGTTAGCGTTTTCGTACATCCATTTGCATCTTGTACAATTATTGTTTGTAATCCAGCAGGTAAATCTGAAGCGGTATTTGAAATGGAAGTTGAGTTATCCCAATTATAGGTGTATGGAGCTGTTCCGTCAGTAGTATTGATTGTTATAATACCATTGCTCATTGAATTGCAATTGACGTCTGTAAAACTAGCAATAGTACTTATCATTGGAGGGATTTCTGTTACAGTTAAGGTAACGGTTCCATTACAACCAATAGAAGAAGTAATGTTGCAGGTGTAGGTACCAGCTGACAAACCAATTGCAGTTTGAGTTGTTTGTGCCATTGGGTCATCCCATAAATAGGTTAAGATCCCTAAAGAAGGAGACATGTTAGCTGTAGCAGTTCCATCAGTACCATTTTGACATGATACTTGTGTGGTAGATCCAGTAAATGAAGCTGTTGAAGTTGTTACTGTGGTTGAAGCGTTTGCTTGACATCCCGTAGAGGAAGTCATAATCACTTGATAAGTACCTGGGGAAACATTATTAACGGTTGATGTAGTTTGATTTCCAAGTGTAGGCCACATAAATGTATAAGGAGAAGCTCCTGATAATGGAGTTGCTGTCACTGTACCAACTCCTGAATTACAAACATCAGCTGTCATTGAAGCAGAGACAGAAACAGACTCTATTGTAACAAAACTTGTATCAGAAATTGAACCAATAGCATTTCCGCAGGCAGTACCTGAAAGAAAATATCCTATTGGTCCAGCTGAAACTTGGGTTACATTTAATACCCCATTATTGTATGGAAACACTTGTCCTGTAGTGCTTGCCCACATGGTTGTGTTATTGAGAACTGTATTAATAAATACGTAAGGAATAGCTGTATTAACATAGTTGTTAGTGTTAGCAGGTGTCGTAGGAGTAAATCGTTGTCCATCTTGGTTGGCGCTCCATTGAGAACAATTTCTACCAGCAATCATTACTGCATTTGTACCAGCAGCATTTTCAATTCCTTCGTATGCTAAACCATTATTCCAACCAGAACAAATTCCTTTGTTTCCAATGAAAATTTCGATCACATTTGTTGTTTCATATAAAATTAGCCCTGCGTATGTACATGCTGTTGGACCACAACTAAAACCATCGACACTGTTGTATAAAACTATAAATTTTCGGTTAGGTGCAGTTCCTATTGTTTGATATTGAATAGCATTAGTCATACCACTAGGATTTTGATCTTGGTATGCTAACATAATCGAATTAAAAGCACCTGTTACACTAGCGTTAGGTAAAGTGTTTCCAACAGAAAAAGAATATGGACAATACCCGCTTGCATTTGCTATATTAAATGAAACAAGACCATTTGACCCAACAATACATTGTGAGTAATTCGAACCGTAAAAACTAAAATTAAAACCAATGTTGACAGTAGAACTCCAAACATCATCAGTCAAATTTAAGGAAGTTGGTGCTGTTAAAGTGATTCCTCCCACAACATTTCCTCCTGGAGTACAATCGTTTATTTGAACAGCTTGTCCTTGGCAAGCAGTAACATCTGTTCCAAGACAAGCATTGATAGCTGGCATTTGAGCAGAAGATATGATTGCGAAACATGTTAAAATAACAGTAATTAATATTTTTTTCATGTGATAATTAAATAATTCAGTTATGTACTAAACGCTTTTAATTTAAAAAGGTTGCGTAAAATTAATGAAAATTAAGTGTATTGGAGGCGTTTGTACATTATTTCACTCATAGAGAATTATTTTAGAAACATATTTTTGTTGATAAAAAAGAATATGTTATTATTTATATCATGTTTCTACGTGTAAAAAATTTTTACATTTGCCTCGATTTTTTTAAAACTAAATAAGAGATGTCAAATAAATATCAAGCTCAGATTGATGCTTTCATGGAAAAAGTGAAAGCTACTCATGGTCATGAGAAAGAATTCATTCAAGCGGTTCACGAAGTTGCTGAAGCAGTAATTCCTGTAATCGAAGAAACACCTAAGTACAAAGCAGCTAAAATTCTTGATAGAATTGTTGAGCCAGAAAGAACTATTTTATTTAGAGTTCCATGGTTGGATGATAAAGGTGAAGTTCAAATCAATAGAGGTTACCGTGTTGAATTTAATTCAGCAATCGGACCATACAAAGGTGGTTTACGTTTCCATCCTTCTGTTAATTTATCTATTTTGAAATTTTTAGGTTTCGAGCAAATCTTCAAAAATTCTTTAACAACATTGCCTATGGGTGGTGGTAAAGGAGGTTCTGATTTTGATCCTAAAGGTAAGTCAGATAACGAAGTAATGAAATTTTGTCAATCTTTTATGACTGAGCTATCTCGTCATATTGGAGCTGATACAGATGTTCCTGCGGGTGATATAGGTGTAGGTGGACGTGAGATTGGTTACATGTTTGGTCAATACAAAAGAATTCGTAATGAATTTACAGGTGTTTTAACTGGTAAAGCTCGTAACTGGGGTGGGTCGTTGATTCGTCCAGAAGCTACAGGATACGGTACTGTATATTTTGCGAAAGAAATGTTAGCTACAAAAGGTGATTCTTTCCAAGGAAAAGTTGTTGCAGTTTCTGGTTCAGGAAATGTTGCTCAATATGCTTGTGAAAAAGCAACTCAATTAGGGGCTAAAGTTGTTACTTTATCAGATTCAGAAGGTTATATCTATGATGAGGCTGGTATTGATGCTGGTAAATTAGCTTTCGTAATGGAATTGAAAAACGAAAAAAGAGGTCGTATTTCTGAGTACGTAGCAAAATATCCTACAGCTAAATTTGTTGCAGGAAAACGTCCTTGGGAAGTGAAAGTTGATATTGCTTTACCATGTGCTACTCAAAATGAATTGAATGGAGAAGAAGCAAAAGTATTAATTGCTAATGGTGTGAAATGTGTTGCAGAAGGTGCTAATATGCCTTCAACTCCAGAAGCTATTGAAGCTTTTGATACAGCAAGAATATTATTCTCTCCAGGAAAAGCTTCTAATGCTGGTGGTGTTGCTACTTCAGGTTTAGAAATGTCTCAAAACTCTTTACGTTTGTCTTGGACAGCTGAAGAAGTTGACGGAAAATTACACGGCATTATGGTTTCAATACACGAGGCATGTGTTAAATTTGGTAAAAGAGAAGATGGAACAATTGATTATGTTAAAGGTGCAAATATTGCAGGTTTCGTAAAAGTTGCAGATTCGATGATTGATCAAGGTTTGGTTTAATCAGTAAGAATATATTAGAAAGGCTGTCTTTTTTGACAGCCTTTTTTTATGTTTAGATTTTTTTTATTTACGTAAAAGTCGTAACTAAAACCGTTTCTACACGAAATAATTTATTTATATTTGTAGGCTAATAAAAAAATGTACACTATGCTTCATTCGATTAAGCCAGGCGTTGCTACTGGTGATATGGTTCAAGAGATATTTAGATATGCTAAAGAAAAAGGTTTTGCTTTACCTGCAATAAATGTGACATGTTCAAGCACAATCAATGGTGTTTTAGAAACAGCTGCAAAAGTAAATTCACCTGTGATTATTCAATTTTCAAATGGGGGAGCACATTACAATGCTGGCAAAGGTTTATCAAATGAAAATGAAAAAGCTGCAATAGCAGGTGCAGTAGCAGGTGCGAAACATATTCATACTTTAGCTGAAGCTTATGGAGCTGTTGTTATTTTACATACAGATCATTGCGCTAAAAAATTATTGCCTTGGATTGATGGTTTATTGGAAGCAGGAGAAAAATATTTTGCAGAAACAGGAAAACCTTTATATAGTTCTCACATGATTGATTTATCTGAAGAACCAATTGAGGAAAATATTGAAATTTCTAAAAAATATTTAGAACGTATGAGTAAAATCGGTATGACTTTAGAAATAGAATTAGGAATTACAGGAGGAGAAGAAGATGGAGTTGATAATTCAGATGTTGATAGCTCTAAATTATACACTCAGCCTGAAGAAGTCGCTTATGCTTATGAAGAACTTTCTAAAATAAGTAATCGTTTTACAATTGCAGCTGCTTTTGGAAATGTTCATGGAGTTTATAAACCAGGCAATGTGAAATTAACACCAAAAATTTTAAGAAATTCTCAAGAATTTGTTCAAGCAAAATTTAATACTGGAATAAATCCAGTAGATTTTGTTTTTCATGGAGGATCTGGATCTACATTAGAAGAAATTAGAGAGGCAATCACTTATGGAGTGATTAAGATGAATTTAGATACAGACTTACAATTTGCATTCACAGAAGGAGTGAGGGATTATGTTGTGAATAAAATTGATTATTTGAGAACACAAATCGGAAATCCAGATGGAGATGATCAACCGAATAAAAAACATTACGATCCTAGAAAATGGTTACGTGAAGGCGAATTAACTTTTGTTAAACGTTTAGAACAG
Organism: Flavobacteriia bacterium; assembly: GCA_016178305.1. Taxonomy (GTDB): domain Bacteria; phylum Bacteroidota; class Bacteroidia; order Flavobacteriales_D; family Crocinitomicaceae; genus CAIUKX01. The sequence continues at coordinate 25,251 of JACOTM010000018.1, forward strand.
GCATTTGAAGATTTGAATAATATTAACACACTTTAATCAGTTTCAAAATGGTTTTAGAAGTTTCAGAAGAAGATATGAGTTGGTTTAAAAGAAATAAAGAAGGTATTACAACTTCTACAAAAGAGAAAAAAGAAACACCTGAAGGGTTGTGGCAAAAATGTTCTAATTGTAAAACGTTATTTACAGTAGAGGATTTAGTTAAGAATAATTGGGTGTGTGATAGATGTTCAAATCACGAGAGAATTGGTTCTGAGCAATATTTTAAAATATTATTTGATGAAGGAAAATATACAGAGTTAAACGAAAAATTAACCTCAGGTGATCCTTTGAATTTTGAAGATACTAAAAAATATATTGACAGAGTTAAAGCAACTCAAAAAGCGACTGGTTTAACAGATGCAATTAGAACAGTTGTTGGAAAGTTAGATGGACACGATTTTGTTGTGGCTGCGATGGATTTTTCTTTTATTGGAGGTTCATTAGGTTCTGTCATGGGAGAGAAAATTGCAAGAGCAATAGATGAGGCGATCAAAATTAAAGCTCCATTTATGATTGTTTCAAAATCAGGAGGGGCACGTATGATGGAAGCTGGTTTTTCATTGATGCAAATGGCTAAAGTTTCAGGGAAATTAGGGCAATTAGCAGAAGCAAAATTACCCTATATTTCGTTTTTAACAGATCCAACTACAGGTGGAGTTACAGCTTCTTTTGCGATGTTGGGTGATTTGAATATTGCTGAACCAGAAGCATTAATAGCATTTGCTGGACCTCGAGTTGTTAGAGAAACGATCGGGAGAGATTTGCCAGATGGTTTTCAAACTTCTGAATTTGTTCTAGAACATGGATTTTTAGACTATATTGTTGATCGAACTAATTTAAAAGAGACTTTGGGGAAATCATTAAAATTCTTTAGAAAATAAAATAAAAAGATGAATCGATTGGAATATAGAAATTATAGCTATATTTGCAACGTCGAATAGTCGACTACATAAAAATCATTAAAATAATATTGGAATGTATTTAACTACAGAAGTAAAAAAAGAAATCTTCGCTAAACACGGAGGAAGTGAAACAAACACAGGTTCAACTGAAGCTCAAATTGCTTTATTTAGCTTTAGAATTAACCATTTAACTGGGCATTTGAAAAATAATCGTAAAGATTACGGAACTCAAAGAGCTCTTCAGTTATTAGTTGGTAAACGTAGAAGTTTATTGGATTACTTGAAAAGAAATGATATCGAAAGATACCGTGCTATTGTTAAAGAATTAGGCTTACGTCGTTAATTAACGCTAGATAGATTTATTGAAGAGGGGGCAGTCGAAGTAGTTCGGGTGCCTTTCTTTTTTACTAAGAGAGTTATTTAAGATTAAATAGAAATAAATTGAAATAATACAAATATGAATATAGGAATCAGAAAATCTATCGTAGTTGATGGTAAAGAGATTTCAGTTGAGACTGGAAAGTTAGCAAAGCAGGCTGATGGCTCTGTTGTTGTTAGAATGGGAGACACAATGTTATTGGCAACTGTTGTTTCTACACCTGAAGCGAAAGAGGGAGTAGATTTTTTACCGTTAACGGTAGATTACAGAGAGAAATTCTCTGCAGCAGGAAGAATCCCTGGGGGGTTTTTAAGAAGAGAAGCAAGACCATCTGATGGAGAAGTATTAATTATGCGTTTGGTTGATAGAGCTTTACGTCCACTTTTTCCAGATGATTATCATGCAGAAGTACAAGTGATGATTCAATTGTTGTCATTTGACGGTGTGAATAATCCTGATGTCCTTGCTGGTTTTGCGGCATCTGCAGCTATTGCTGTTTCAAATATTCCGTTCAACGGACCAATGTCTGAAGTTCGAATAGGGCGAGTTGATGGTAAATTCATAATCAATCCAACGTATGCTGAAATGAAAATTTCAGATATGGATGTTATGATTGCTGGATCAGCGAAAGATATCGTGATGTTAGAAGGAGAAATGTTAGAAATATCTGAATCAGAAATGGTTGAAGCTATTAAATTAGCACATGAATCAATCAAGCAACAATGTCAATTTCAATTAGATCTGGCTGCTGAAATTCCAACGGCAAATCCAAAAAGAGAATATTCTCATGAGGCGCATGATGAAGAATTAAGAGCACGAGTATATGCTTTTTCTGAAGAGAAATGTAGAGAAGTAGCACGTAAAGGTTTAGCTTCAAAAGCAACTAGAACTGAATTGTTTGATGCTATCAAAACAGAATTAAAAGCTACTTTTACAGAAGAAGAATTAACTGAAAAAGGAGGGTTGGTTTCTGTTTATTTTAGTGAAATCAAGAAAAAAGCAGTTCGTTATGTCATGTTACATGAAAGAAAACGCTTGGATGGACGTAAATTTGAAGAAATCAGACCGATTTGGGCTGAAGTTGATTATTTACCAATGGTTCATGGTTCAGCTGTATTTACAAGAGGGGAAACTCAATCATTAACTACTTTAACTTTAGGTGGTAAAATGGATGAGCAATTATTGGATGGTGCAACATTTAGAGGTACTGAAACTTTTATGTTACATTATAACTTTCCTCCATTTTCTACAGGAGAAGCAAAACCGTTAAGAGGTACTTCAAGACGAGAAGTAGGGCATGGAAATTTAGCCTTAAGAGCCTTGAAAAATGTTTTACCAGATAATAATCCATATACAATTCGTTTAGTTTCTGATATTTTAGAATCAAATGGTTCATCTTCAATGGCAACCGTGTGTGCAGGTACTTTAGCATTAATGGATGGTGGTGTTCAAATAAAAGCACCCGTTTCAGGAATTGCAATGGGATTAATTACAGATGAAACAGGAGCATTTTGTGTGCTTTCAGATATTTTAGGTGATGAAGATCATTTAGGAGATATGGATTTCAAAGTGACAGGTACTTCAAAAGGTATTACTGCTTGTCAAATGGATATTAAAGTAGATGGTTTGTCGTATGAAGTGTTAACACAAGCTTTAGATCAAGCAAGAGAAGGTCGATTACATATCTTAGGAAAAATTATTGAAACAATTGCAGTGCCTAATAAAGAATTGAAACCTCAAACGCCAAGAATTGAAATGTTAATCGTACCAAATGATATGATTGGGGCAATTATCGGACCTGGAGGTAAAATCATTCAAGCAATGCAAAAAGAAACGAATACCGTTATTACAATTGAAGAAATTGAAACAGGTGAAGGTAAAGTGCAAGTTGTTTCTAATAACGGAGATGATATGGCTGAAGCATTGAAACGTATAAAATTAATTGCTTTCCCTCCAACTGTTGAAGAAGGAATGGAATACGATGGAAAAGTGAAATCAATTCAAGCTTACGGATGTTTCGTTGAAATTTTGCCAGGAACAGATGGTTTGATTCATATTTCAGAGTTTGCTTGGGAAAAAACTGAAAAATTAGACGGTTTGGTAAAAGAAGGAGATGTTATTCGTTTTAAAGTTGTTGGTAAAGATCCAAAAACAAAAAAATGGAAATTATCTCGTAAAGTTTTACTTCCAAGACCAGAGAAAAAAGAAGAAGCACAAGCATAATTTTTTAAAGGGTTGAAAATTAATTTGTTTCCAACCCTTTTTTGATTTAATTTTACATAAAAATAAAAAAAATGGCAAGTAGAAAGTATATTAAAAAAGCCTTAAACAATATGGTTTTTGACATCGTTGAAGAATGTTTTACAATTCAGTTGTTTGATGAAACTAAAATTGAAAAAACAAATGTAATTATTAATGAAGCAGCAGATTTTCAAGATGCAATTTTAGCTCAAATTAGTAAAGCAAAAACAAAACAAGATTTTGCTCCAATTAATTCTAAAATTGAAGAATCAGCATTGGAATTTATTAACAAATTAAATAGCTTAAATTAATTTTTAAAAATTAACTTAAATAGAAGGAAAGCGGATATAAGTCCGCTTTTTTTTATGCTATTTTTGTAATTCAAAAATAAATATTAAAATGAAAATTGTAATTTCTCCTGCAAAATCAATAGATTATAAACCTTTGCTTGATAATCCAATGTTATCTTTTCCGTGTTTTTTGAAAGAAACGGAAGTCTTGGTTTCTAAATTGAGAAAGATTTCTTCTAAGAATTTAAGTGAAATGATGCATATTTCTACCGACTTAGCGGATTTAAATTACGAACGATATCAAAATTGGGAAATTCCAAATGAAGTAAAACAATCAAATTTTCCATGTATTGCAGGTTTTAATGGTGAAGCCTATAAGGGGTTTGATGCTTGGTCTCTTTCGCAAGAAGAATTAATAAAAGCACAAGATAAATTAAGAATATTATCGGGATTATATGGCTTATTAAAACCATTAGACCTAATTTATCCATATCGTTTAGAGATGGGAACAAAATGGCAAATCACAGCCAAAATAAAGAATTTATATCAGTATTGGGGAATAAAGTTAGCTCATCAATTAAATAGAGAAATGTTAAACGATGAAGTCTTAGTTAATTTAGCATCAATAGAATATTTTAAAGCAATAGATTTAAAAGTTTTTAGAGGACGAATTATTACTCCTGTTTTTAAAGACTTTAAGAATGGAGAATTTAAAACAATTATGATGTATGCTAAACATCAAAGAGGAGCAATGGCAAGATTTATCATACAAAATAACATTGCTAATTCAGAAGAATTGAAGTTATATAATCGGAATGGATATACCTTTGATGTTAATTCTTCAACTGAGAATGATTGGGTGTTTATTCGATAGTTATTAATTAGCAATTGATAGTTGGCTATTGTAAGTCAACTATCAATTGATTTTATTGAGATTATTTTTTCACTCTTTCAACGTAAACACCTGTACGCGTGTCTATTTTTATAACTTCTCCCATATCTATAAATAAAGGAACTTTCACTTCAGCTCCTGTTGCAATTGTAGCAGGTTTCATAGAGTTTGTCGCGGTATCTCCTTTTACACCTGGTTCAGTATAAGTTACTTCTGAGATGATATAAAAAGGTAATTCAACTACTAATGGTAATTCTTCTTCTGCATGAAATAATATATTACAAATCATTCCTTCCAATAAAAAACCAGGTTTTTCAATCATTTTACCAGGAATGTCAACTTGTTCGAAAGATTCATTATTCATGAAAATAAAGTTTTCCCCTTCTTGGTATAGATATTGATATTCACGGTTTTCAATACGAACGATTTCAATTTTATGACCTGCTGAAAATGTATTATCTAATACTTTTCCAGATTCAATTTGACGCATTTTTGTACGAACGAAAGCTGGTCCTTTTCCTGGTTTTACGTGTTGAAAATCGATAATTTGAAACAATTTATCATTGTGTTTAATACACAATCCGTTTTTTATGTCTGCTGTTGTTGCCATGCTATTTTTTAAAAAGTGATGCAAAGATAAGGAAAATGAGTAAAAATTTAGTATTTAATAGGAAAAAGAAATTCAATTTGGTGTTTTTTAGTTAAATTTATTCTAAAACGAATAAAGATGAAAGAATATTGGGAAACATTGAATACGGTAAAGAGAATTAAATTGATATTATCTTTAATTTCAGTTTTGCTAATCACTATTTTTGCATTCCAAAATTGGGAAAAGAGTGAGGTAAGTTTTGTTTTTTTTAGTTTGAAAGTTCCTATTACTTTACTTATTTTAGTTGCAATGATTACAGGATATTTTATTTCTTCGTTGTATAGTTTTAAAAAAATAAGAGTTAAAGAAAATGAAATTAACGAATTAAAAAAGAAAATTGAAGCTATTTCAAAAGATAGAGGTGATTTTTTATAAAATTTCAAATTATTCAACTTGGTTTAATGAATTAATATTAAATTTGTGATAGAGGTACAGCTACGAAGTTAGCGCAGTGACCTTATCCCTTTGGGGAGCCCATGCAGATTATCTTGAAGCTAACATTTATGACAATAAAAGGGAGTCTTTTTTAGTCAATGGCGGGCCACAACGAATTTCGTTAAGTTAATGCTTACAGTGGATTACAAAGATTAAAGGTAACCTCAATCGTGTTTTCTGAGCTTCAGAAAACCCACTGCATGGGTTTTATACTAATATTAAATTTTCAGCGTTATAATGAAAAATTAGATTATGAAATACGCTCTTAAAATTTCAGTTGCAATTATTGTTGTATTAATATTTACTTCTTGTGCAAGTACTAAATCTTCTCGAAAATGTAATGGTAGAAAAGGGATTGATACACCAATGGGTAAAATGTAAAAAAAACATGAATTATGAATTCCCAATTTATCGAAAATTGAGCAATGGAAAGGTTTATTATAAAATAAATTCATTGAGAGAATTTGAAGAAAAGCAAAAGATAGGAGTGAGGGTTTATTTATATGTTATAAAAGCAGAACAATATCCCGAAATGTTGAAAATTCAAGATATGCTATTATGCTTTGAAGGTATATATTTAGAAAGTACAGATGTTGATTGGGATCATTTTATCTAACTGAAAAAATTACATCGACACGCCTATTTCTTCTTCTATCTGCTTCCGTTTTTTCAGGCATTACTACAGGTAAATTATTACTGAATCCCTGTGCTTTTAATCGTTTTTTGTTCACGCCTCTTTTGACAAGTTCTTTTGCTACAATTTTAGCTCTTTGTTTTGAAAGCTTCATCGCTTTTCCACAACATACGTGACCTCGAATAAATGCGTAAACATTTGTGTTTGAGTTCATATAGCTGGCTAATTTATCAATTTCATCAAAAGAAGAAGGTGTTAATTTAGCTGCTCCATCAAAAAATGAAATATTTAGCTCCATTTGAAAAACATCTCCTTTTTCTAATTTTTTATCATATATAGAAGTTGAAGATTCTTCAGTTAAAGTATCAATATCGTAAATAAACTTTTCTATTTCAGATTGTATTGTGTCTTTTTCAGGTGTAAAAACTTCTTTTTCAAATGTTTCTGAGGTTGTGTCTTTTACAGTTTCCCGATAAATGACATCAACTCTTCTCCATTTATCATATTCAGATATTGGATAAAGTAAAAAAGAAGGATAATTTGTTCCTCTAATATTTGCAGTGATAATTGGAGCGTTTGGATTTAAAAATGCTTTTATAGTATTTAAGCGATGTTCAGCAATTTGCAAATTAATATCTGTTGAACCATCTTTACTGCTGTATGAATTTAATTCTAGAATAATAATAGGAGTTTTCTCAATAAACAAATTGAAGGTATCTAAGTCTTTCAAGGATTTGACTGTTGGTTGAGATTCATTAACATTGAAAAAAAAGGAAACAATATACGTTTCTTGTGCACTAACTAATTGAGCACAAGAGCAGAAAATAATGAGGATTAAGAAAATTCTATACACTTTCTTTTTTATTATTTCTAAATGTAAAAAAAATAGCGTTAATAATAGTTATTAACGCTATAAAAATAAATAAAAAAATTCGTTATTTAAATGTTTTTAAATCTACTTTATCTTTAAATGTAAATGAAATAACTTTAATGTTAAAAGACATCTCATCTTGAATAATTGCCATTTTAAAAGGAAACAATATACCATTTACTTCTTTAAATTCAGTATATGTTGATGTTATTTCCATCATTTTATCATCTGTTTTTTCCATTTTAACACTTTTAACTTTCATAAAAGTTTTAGTATCAAAATAATCAAAAGATTCAGAATTTCCATCGTGTAATTTTAAGACATAAACTTCTTTACCTTCTAAATTTTCTATACCAATCAATTCATATTTCATTCCTGAAGTGGCATAATTTAATTCAGGTAACAAACCTGTAGATTTTCCTTTTGCTGCAATTTCTTCCTTCGTTAATTCTTTTTTTCCAGTTTGCATGGAAGTTGTTGCGCCAAAGGATCCATCAAAATAGGATTTTTGTAAAACCATTCCTTGTGCTTCTATTTTCGCAGCCTCAGTATTTGGTGTTTGCCAAATTCTTGTAGATGAAATAGGAAAAGGAGCTTGAGGAATTGTAACTTCAGCTACTTCTTCAAATGCTTTTAATTTTTTAATCTTTTTAGAAGCATTTTTAATCGAAGTTGTTTGGGTTGTAGCTAAAATATATTTTTCTATTAATTGTTCTTTTGTAATATCTGCTTTTTTAGTTTCTTTAATTGGTTCTCCAAAAGCATCCCAAACTTCAACAATACCATCTGCGTCAAATTGCTTTAATTTTGATAAAACTTCTTCATTTCCAACAACAATAATATTACAATTTTTCGCTGTAAAATATTTTTGAGCCATTAATAAAACATCTTCTTTGGATATTGATTCCAGTCTTTTTAAATAGGTTTGATAATAATCTTTTGGTAACTTATATTTGATAATATTTAAAGCGAAACGAGCAATTGTTTGAGGTCTTTCCAATGAACGAGCGAAATTACCAGCCATTACCATTTTTGTTAAGTTTAATTCATCATCACTAACATACCCATTTGTAATTTTATCTAATTCAAATAGAATTTGTGTTATTGCACTGTCTGTTACATCATTTCTAAAATTTCCAGATGCTGAAAGTGAACTTCCGTATGCGTTTATGTTTAAACCTGAATAACAACCATAGGTATAAGCTTTATCTTCTCTTAAATTTTGCATCAAGCGAGTGCCAAATCCACCACCTCCGAAAATATCATTTAATACTGTTAATGGTAATTGATCTTTATCACCAGGTTTAACATTTAAAGGAAAAGTAACATTAATTACAGATTGTACAGCTCCAGGTTTTTTAATGAAAATAACGCGATTTCCAGATTGTTTACTAGAGGGTGTCATTTCTTGATTATAAATGTTATCCCCTGACCATTTAGAAAAATATTTTTCGACTAATTCTGTTGCTTGCGCTTTGGTAATATCTCCAACAATAACTAAATAACTACCTGTTGGTGTAAATATTAATTTGTAATATTTTTTTACATCATCTAATGAGATGTTATTTAAAGACTCTTCAGTCATTACTTCACTATACGGATGTCCTTTTGGGAAATTTGCTTTTGATTCAGCATTATTTGCCATTGATTCAGGACTTGATTTCGTTGAAAGTAAAGATGAAACAGTTTGATTTTTAATTCGATCAAATTCAGATTGCGGGAAATTAGCACGTATAAGTACATCAGACATTAAGTCTAATCCTTTATCTATGTGTTTGGTTAAACAAGATAGAAATAAGGATTCTTTATCAGCAGATAAATCTGCACCAATATAATCTTTCTCTTTGTCTAATTGATCTTTTGAACGATTGGTTGTACCTGATAATATTAATTCTCCAGTGATAGAAGATAAACCTGCTTTAGATCCCTCAGTCATTGGAGTAGCACTCATAACCATGTTAAAGGAAATTTTTGGTAATTTGTGGTTTTCAGATAATATAACTGTAATTCCGTTTGAAGTTGTGAAAACTTCAGAATCTTTAATGTTAATGGCAGGAGCTTTTGCTGCTGCGGGACGAATTGATCTGTCAACTTGTCCAAATAAGATTGCGGGAATGATTAAGCCTAAAGATAAAATATATTTTTTAATCGTATTCAATGTTAGTTTTTAGGAACTGTTTCGGTTTCAATTTCTGGTTTTGGTAAATATTCTAAAATGATGCGAGCATTTTGAGTTAAATATTTATTAGCAACTCTTAGAATGTCTTCCCGAGTTACTTTCATGTAAGAATCAAGTTGATTATTCACTCTATTTGCATTTCCAAAGTAAACATAATTGTCAGCTAAATTTTCGCATACACCAGCAATTGAAGCATTTGAACTTACAAATTGATTTTCGAATTGATTTCTAACTTTTTCAAATTCTTCTTGAGAAATTAATTCTTTTTTGATTAATTCTATCTGTTTATCAATTTCTACTTGAATGGAGTCTAAGCTAATATCTTTGGATGCTATAGCTGCAAAAATTCCCATTCCCGCATCTTCTAAGCCATAAGCGAACGAGAAGGCATAATTGGCCATTTGTTTTTTCTCAACAATTGTTTTATTCATTCTTGAACTTGAACCTCCTGATAACACTTCGTTTAACATTTCTAGTGCTGGAAAATCAGGATTTGTTTGTTCAGGAAATCTGTAAGCAATAAAAAGAGCAGGTAATTGTATGTTATCATAGATCGTATCTTTCAGTACACTTTTTGGAGTTTCGTTCGTTTTTGTTGGTCGCGGAATAACACTTGCTTTTGATGCGTAATAATCAACTACTTTTTTTGCCTCTAAATCTTTTAAATGGTTGAAGTTTGTTAAATCAAATTTAGATTTTGCAACTTTATATTTAGCTAAAAAAGCTTCATCAGATAAATTTTCAACATCTCTATACAAATTGATTGCTTCTCCTTTAGGTATTGATGCAAAATATTTTTCTACAAATTTTTTAGTTTCAGCGATATTAATATCTCCAGCAATAGAAATAGTTGAATTTGCAGGAACATAAAAGGTTCTGTAAAAATTCACATAATCGGCTTCTTGTGCAGCATCTAAATGCTCCATACTCCCAATTGGTACCCAGTTATAAGGATGAACAGTAAACATTCTTTTGAATATTTCAGGAATAAAAGAAGCATAAGGTTGGTTATCAACACGCTGTCTTTTTTCTTCTTTAACTACTGATCGTTGTGTCTCGATGCCTGTATTTTCAACTTTAGCATGTAGCATCCGTTCGCTTTCCAACCAAATTCCAAGTTCTAATTGATTTGAAGGCAGAATTTCATAATAATAAGTCCTGTCTTGTGAAGTATTAGCATTTAATGCTCCGCCATTTTTCTCAACCAATTCACTGTATTCTCCACGGCCGATATTTGTTGTTCCTTCAAATAATAAGTGTTCAAAAAAATGAGCAAAACCTGTTCTTTCGGCTTTTTCATTTTTTGAACCTACATGATAAAGTACAGAAACAGCAACGATTGGAGTTGAATGTTCTTCGTGTAAAATTACGTGGATTCCATTTGGTAAGTCATACTCGACGTACTCAATTTTTTTTTGTGAAAAGGATACTAGCGAAGAGAAACTAATGCATCCTAACAAAATGATTTTTTTCATGTGTTTATATTTTGTTTTCGTTTGGAAATTTGACAACTTAATTTGATATTGAAAAATAGCTACTTCAAATTAAAAGAATAAAAACCGATAATGGTCAAAGAAAAGGATATTCGGAAAAAATTGAAGTTGAAAGGTTTTTGTAAAATATAAGAAAAGGTAATGAGTTTATTATTGTTCTCATTACCTTTTCTTTATAGAATAATTCTAATTAGAAAATTTCGTTTGCAGCAAAATGGAATTTACCTTCGATAGCAGCATTTTCATCTGAATCCGAACCGTGAACTGCATTTCTTCCTTTGTTTTCAGCATAAGCTTTACGAATTGTCCCTTCTGCAGCTTCAGCAGGATCAGTTGCTCCGATTAATTTACGGAAATCTTCAACAGCATTGTCTTTCTCTAAAATCGCAGCAACGATTGGTCCAGAAGACATATATTCAACTAATTCACCGTAGAATGGACGTTCAGCATGAACGGCATAAAATTCTTTCGCTTGATCTACACTTAATTGCGTATATTTTAAAGCTTTGATTTGAAATCCTGCACCGATAATCATATCGATAATTTTACCCATGTAACCATTTTCGATTGCATCTGGTTTCAACATTGTAAATGTTCTGTTAGTTGCCATTTTTATATTTTTCAATTTTTTTTTGCAAAGATAGTTTTTTAAAAATGAATTGACCTTAGAATCGATTTAAATTTAGTGTGATTTTCAAATTTTAGTTGTTTTCGGATTAAAATATTACTGATTTTAGGGAAAATAAAAGGATTCGTCATTCAAAAAAATAATGAAAGCGAACTTGTTTTATAGCTTCATTTAGTTCAATTAAACGATTGTTAAAATAGTTTATAGAATATTTGAATTGTTTAAGAGGTGTTTTAGTTCGTTGAGAATTAAAGCTGTTGCTCCCCAAATTTTTTTATTTGCTATTGTGAAACAAGGGATGTTTTTTTTAGTTTTTCCATTTTGAAATTGAATTTCCATCATGTCGATGTTTTCAGGTTTGCTTAATTCTTTTAAATCAAAGTGAACGATTTCTGCAACTTCACGTAAATCTCTGATTAAATTTGGGATTTCAGTAACATAAAAAACATACGGATAAACAATGAAATTACTAACTGGAATATAAACTTTCGTTAATTCACCAAGTAATTGACCTTTGTTTATTGGGATTCCAATTTCTTCAAAACATTCTCTCCGAGCGGTGTGTTCAAGATTTGGATCATTTTTTTCTTTTTTACCGCCAGGAAATGAAATTTGACCACTATGATTACCTTCATATTCAGGTCTTTGAATGACAATCGTTTTTAAGGTAGATTGATTTGGATAAATAATGACAGATACAGCACTTTCTTTGTAATCTGTGTTATTTGCAATCCCCCAACTAGATAAAGGTCGATTGGAAGGAGCCATTTCCTGATGAACACTTTCTCCCGGTAGTTGATTCTCAAATGCGTGAATTAATTTTTGAAAAAACATGGGATAAATTCTATTTAATTTTTATTGAATGTAGTATGAAATTGAAATCATCATACAAGTAACTCATATTCGTATTTTTACCAATAAATTGAATGACATAAAAGTAATTCTTCACCTTAAATGTTGCAAGATGATAGGTATTTGTGAATCCACTATTGTTATTATCTCCTTCAATTGTTTGGATGACTCCTTTGTTTTTATCAGCAAATGTAAATTCTTTTTTAATAGATGCGTATGTATTTGTAAGTGAATTCATTCGTTTGCCAGCATAATAATCGTGAATAGCATCCATTTCACTAAGTTTTTCATCGAATTCTAATTGAAATTTTTCAGCATCTTTTTTTGAAAATTTTTCAATGCTAAAATTTAAATGTAATTCATTATTTTCTAAAAGAAGGGCATTTTTTTTTAATACATATTTCTTTTTCTTTGTATGTTTTTTGAATTGTAAAGGGAGTTTGATATAAATGCTTTTGTAATTGTATTTTTTAAAATGTCTAAAATCCATTTGATTGGAACTCAATTCTTGATAGGCATTGTTATTTGTTTCGCTGTTACAAGAAGTAGCGATGAATATTAGAGCTAAAAAAAGGCTAAAACTAAAGTGGATTTTCATTGAAAATTTAATGTTCGAGGTAAATATATTAATTTTTTAAGACAAAAAAAAGGAGAGCGAACTCTCCTCAAAATTAATTTAATTTAAAATCGTAGGGGATTCTCATTTGAATGCCTGAAAATCGTTCTATGCTTTTTATTTTTTTGTAATAATCCAAAATATCTTCAGAGATACAAGATTTTATAGAAACTTTTTCGTTTTCTTCTGAATCACCTAAAGCTTCTAGTATTTCTGCTATTTTATCTTTTTTAACATTTGGAAAATAAAGAACTTTTTGATTTTTTATAGCCGCTTTTTTTGCAGCATAATTTATGGCATCTTGAATTCCACCCAATTTGTCAACTAACCCAATTTTTAAGGCGTCTCTTCCTGTCCAAACCCGACCTCTAGCAATTTGATTTACTTGCTTAATCGTCATAGCTCTTCCTTCAGAAACACGGGTTAAAAAGTTTAAATAAATTTCATCGACTTCATTTTGGATGATTGTAAATTCTTCGGGGGTTAATTTACGGTTAGTTGAGAGAATAGCATGTGAATTTGTAGCGACGCGATCAAATGTCAAACCTAACTTATTTTCTAACATTTTTCCGGTATAAGGGATGACTCCAAATACGCCAATT
>JACOTM010000041.1 GCA_016178305.1 Flavobacteriia bacterium
GTAGCATTATTAATTGTAATTGTCGGAACAGGATTTACAGTCACCGTTCCCGACACAGAAGTGCTAGGACATCCAGCTAAAGTATATACACAAGAGTAAGTTGTAGTAGAACTAGGTGTCACGGTAATAGCAGCAGTTGTTGCTCCTGTATTCCAAAGATATGTACCACCCGCAGCAGAAGGAGTGGCTGTTAAAGTTGCACTCGTACCATTGCAAACGGTAGCATTATTAATTGTAATTGTCGGAGCTGCGTTTACAGTAATATTTAAAGTTGTAGTAGTTGCGCATTGACCTGGGGTTGGAGTGAAAGTGTACGTTTGTGTACCCGCGGTTGCTGTGCTGACTGATGGAGACCAAGTTCCCGTAATTGCAGGAGAATTGGTTGAACTAGTTGGCAATGTTGGTGCAGTAGCAAATTGACAAACGGCAGCAACAGGATTGAATGTTGGAGTAGGAGAAGCTGTCACCATGAAGCAAACAGTAGTGTCATAAGTACATCCAAAACTATCAGTCATTCTGTAAGTGTAACATTGTGATCCTGTTGTTGTTGGTAATACTGTAATATTGTTACCACTTGTTGATGTAATAGTTGAATTTGCTGTCCAATTTTGAGTAGAAACTGCAGGTGTATATGTTAATTGGTTCGCAGGAGTTAAACCTGAAAAATCTACTGACCAACCAAAAATATATCCATTATCACTACCTAAATTATCTAAAATTGTAATTGTCCAATCCCCATTTACTTGACATCCAACTAATCCTGAAAATGATTGAATTGGTAAGTAATTTGTAGCTGGCAACATTACACTACATCCAATGGAAGCAGCAGCCGTGTTCATTGTTTGTGATGCAGAACTAGTGAAACAATAGTTTGCTCCTGTTCCTGCAATACTTGGGGTAGCGTCATTATCAACAGGTGTTCCTAAATATTCACATCCTGTGTTATCACTACTTGAATAATCTAACAATGTAACTGTCTGCCCAGTTGGACAAGTAATAGTAATATCTAAATCACCTAAATAGGAATGTTCCATATTCATACAGATAGAGGCAATTTGATTTGCATTTGTGATAGTTTGTCCTGAAGAATAGCAGCTAATAGTTGTTGAAGTTGTGTATGCTGTACCAGTACCATCAGGAAGATAAACAGTCCCACCTACAGGCGGAGTACAATCTTCAGTATATGGAACAGGAGTCACTACTCCATTAATCGTATTTGTTTGTCCAAGGCATATTGATGCCTGTGTTGCCCCAGTACCTGTAAAATGAGGTGTTGTTGATACTTCTACAACCACTTCTTGAGTGTTGGTGCTAACGCATCCACGATTATCAGTAACTACTAAATCAATATGGTAAGCTCCTTGTGTTGAAAAAGTTTGTGTGGTATTTTGAGTTGTTGGACTGGTTGTTGTCCCTGAAGGGTTCGTAACACTCCAAGCATAAGTTGAAGTTGCACTACTTTGCGTGTAATAAGTTCCATTTTGAGGAAAAGATCCTGTTCCATTAAACGTTACAGCCTGACCTTGACAGACTTTAATAATACCAGATGTAGGTGTTATTGAAGGTGTAGAAACAGCTTGAACTAGTTGGCATGGTGTTATACATGAAATACTTGCAACCCAACCGCCTGCTGTTGTTGCTCCATTAGATATAAACCTAAAAGTCAAACAACCTGAAGGATTTGCAGTAGTTGCTTGAACAGTACCCACTAATGGGACATTGTTATTATATCCTCCGAGTGATGTTGCAGATGTAGAATTACCATCATAGACGTATAGTATATCTCCAGCATCAACATCAAATGTTGTAAAATTTAGACTTACTAAAGATGTTCCCGTTGGGCAAATTGTCCAAGTATAGTCTTGATTGTTACCGTATTTACCTGGTCCAGTTGTGCTTGATCCACCACTATCGTAAAAATTTCCTGAGCATTGTGAAGAGGAACCATTAGTAGTTAAAGTGATATTTTGAGCCCAATAGCTAATTGGAAAAATAATTGATAATATTAAAATAAAATTTTTCATAGTTATTTCGCCTCATTAAAATTTTTAACAATCAAATCTTCAGATTGACATACTAAAATATACTTTGTATTTCCTATTCTGTAATATAAGGTCTGAGTTTTAGATCTTACAATATTTATGAATAGAGGATTGATTTTTTGCTCATTAAAAAGAGAAATAAATTCAGTTGGGTTGTATAATGCAACATTTGTTCTAGAAGAATCCGCCACTTCAATAGAATTCAATATCGGATATTCATTTATTTTAGAATCATCTAATTGTTGAATTGTAAACATGTTTTCAGTTCGAAATAACAAATATTGATTTTCGTTGCTCAAAGGTGTGTTTAGAGGTAAATTTAAAAACGTATTTACAAAGCCAATGTATTTTTCGTTTTGACTTAATTGTGAATTTAAATTAAAACTTGAAATGATAATAACTATCACAAGTAGTAGTTTCATAATTTTGTAGTATTATAGTTTATTTAGTAATTTAATGACGCAACATTTTTAAATGAGTTGCTTAAATTGTTACGTAAAAATACATACTTCGAATGATAAATGTTAGTATATGCAAATTGATTGAATATTTAGTATATATGACTGAATATTTTATAAAATTCAATGATAATTTAATTTTATAAAATAAATACATCAGCAACATTTTCTTAAATTTTTAACAAGTAAACTGTTTGTATTTCACTTGTAATGTATGTTTAGTTTATGATGTTGAATTTGATGCTAAGCCAAATAATAGGTGTTTCTTAAAGTAGTTTAACAATGTTTATCGGTTTTAATTATTTATAGCAAATTAATTTCTTTGCATTGTGATTTTTTTGTGAACAGTGTATTCACAATTGAAATAATGGAATTTTTTAAAGTGATTGACCTATAGAACAAAAAATAAATAAATATTTTGTTTTATTCCATTGAATTTTATAATTTTACGTACGTAAATTAGAAAATGTAAACTTTAAACTGAGAAAATATGAAATATTTATTTACCTAGAGACATAATTTTTATAACTTATTTTCACCCAATAAAAAATATTTATTTAATTACTCTTCAAAAAAATGAAAAAAATCCTGTTAATGATTGGGATTACCCTTTCTTTTTATTCTAATTCTCAAACTGAAATTTCAAAAAACATTCCTATTTCACCTCTAACAGAAGTGATGCTGCGAAAGTATTATTCGGAGGAAGAAATACAAAAAATAGCTTTAGTTGATGACAAGTTAATATTAATGGAATATCTGTATTCAAAATCTTTTGAAATTGTTGCTGGTCAAAATTATTCGCAAGAGCAATTCTTGAAAATAGATGTGTTAAATCTTAGGTTGCTAAGAAAACTTGATGAAGATGTTGTTGTATTTGATGAAGCTTCAGGGCTTAACATTTTACTCTATTCTTTGAATCATGTCGAAATGGGTAAAAAAAATGTTTTACCTAGTTATAAGACAAATGAAGAATATGAAAATAAATTAAATGATTAATTAATAAAATTATGAAAAAAAACATATTAATAGCTTTTTTTATTATTACTTCTAATTTTATAATTGCTCAAACATATTATGCACCTACAGCAGGGATTTTAGGTTCTTTTGCTGGCGGGTGTCCAATTGGAACAAATACAGGTACTTATGTTGATGATGGTGGAGTAGGTGGAAATTATTCAACAAATATTAATGGAGTTTACCAGACAATCTGCCCAACAAATACAGGAGAGTCAATTTCTATAACTTTTTCAAGTTTTAATATGGAAAATGGCTGGGATTATATTGTGATTGGTAATGGACCTGCTCAAAATAGCACGGCTTTTACTACTGCTCCTGCTGATGCAATGGGTTGGATTACAGGTACACCTAGTGTTCCCTTTACATATACGGCTACAAACTCTTCGGGATGTTTGACAATTCGATTAACTTCGGATTTTATAACAACCGCAGCCGGTTTTCAAGCAACAATTTCTACGGTAAATAATGGAACGGCTTTAGCGACAGGAAATTCTGATTGTAATACTTCCAGATTTATATGTTCGAATACAGCTTTTAATGATGTTTCTTATGGACCAGGAATAGCGCCTGATGAAGCTTGTGTAAGTAGCTGTTTAACAGGTGAAGTTTATTCAAATTGGTACACTTTTACAGCTATGACAACAGGGACAATTGAATTGACAATTGCTCCTAATACAGGTACAGATGATTTTGATTTTGCAATTTTTGGACCTGGAACATCTTGTGGGGCTGCTGCCCCAGTGAAATGTTCTTTTTCTGGAGTTACAGGAAATACGGGTTTAACAAGTACTTCATTTGATTCTTCTGAAGGTGCAGGAGGGGACGGATGGTTGTCTCCCTTGAATGTTATTGCTGGAGAAACGTATCAGTTAATGGTTAATAATTGGTCTCCCGGTGGTGCAGGTTTTGATTTGAATTTTTCAGGTAGTGCAACAATTGGTACACCTGCTCCCGCAATCAACTCGGCATCAGTTTGTGGTACTCAAACTACAATATTAACGGCTACTCCAACTAAACCAGGTGGTGTTTATTCTTGGAGCACAGGGGAATCTACTCAGTCAATTAGTGTATCTCCAGCAGTTACGACAACTTATACTTGTAGTTATACAATTGATGGGTGTACTAGTATTTCTTCTGGTTCAGGTACTGTGACTGTAACACCTGTTCCAACAGCTAATATTTCATATATTGGATCCCCTTTTTGTACAACATTAGGCACACAAACTGTTGTGTTGACTGGAACAAATAGTTATACAGGAGGAGTTTTTTCTTCAACAGCTGGATTAACGATTAATGCAGGTTCAGGACTAATAACTCCTTCATCAAGTACACAAGGGACTTATACTGTAAATTATGCTATTCCTGTAGTTGGTGCTTGTCCCTCTACAAATGTTACAACTTCCATTACGATTGATGGTACGCCTACAGCAATAGCAGGAGGAACTCAAAATATTTGTTCAACAGGAACGGCTACTGTTAGTGGAGCTTCTGCAACAAATGGTTCTATTCTTTGGACGCATAATGGTACGGGTACGCTGACAGGAGCAACAACTTTAACTCCTCAATATTCTCCTTCATTAGGTGATATAGGAAATACAGTTACTTTAACGATGACCGTTACGAGTAACAATTCTTGTGGAGGAACTGCAACTGCAATATATTCGGTACAAGTTGATCCTTTACCAACGGCATCTGCTGGAGGAACTGCAACAATTTGTTCTAATGGAACAGTTGTCGTTTCAGGGGCTATTGCAACGAATGGAACAATTGCATGGACTGAAAATGGTTCAGGATTTATATCTGCAAATGGAACAACAAATGCTCCAACATATTCTGCAGCTCTTGGTGATGCTGGGAATACTGTCACATTAACCATGACGGTTACAAGTAATAATGCTTGTGCACCAGCAACAGCTTCAGCTATTTATTCCGTTATTGTTGATCCCCTTCCAACAGCCACGGCAGGAGGGACTCAAACAATTTGTCAAAATGGGATAGCTCTTATTAGTGGGGCTACATCAACAAATGGGACCATTTTATGGACACATAATGGTGCTGGTTCGATTTCAAATTCAAATACAATTGCGCCAACTTATAATGCTGTAGCTGGTGATGCAGGAAATACAGTGACATTAACATTAACAGTTACGAGCACTAACAGTTGTGCACCTCAAACTGCAACAGCAAGTTATACAGTTAACGTAAATGCAAATCCAACATTTACTTATGTTGCTACAGATCCTACTACTTGTAATGGTACTGATGGCTCAATAAATATTCAAGGGTTAAATAATAATTCAAATTATTCTATTTCATTTACAACTCCTTTAGCTGGTACAACTCCTTTTGTCAGTGATGCTTCAGGGAATTATTTAATATCTAATTTACCAGCATCAACATATACAATTACTAATATTACTTTAATTTCATCTGGATGCCAAAGCACAGGTGCAGTTATTAATTTAAGTAATCCAGGTGCTCCTTCATTGGTTGTTACGGATCCGATTGCAGTGTGTTCTCCGCTAACGGTTGATATCACGCTTCCTGCAACAACAGCTGGTAGTACTGGAGTTATAGGGTTGAGTTATTGGACTGATGGAGTAGCTACAATTCCATTAGGAACTCCAAATGCAATAACTACTACGGGAATTTATTATATTAAAGCAACCAATGGTATTTGTACAGATATAAAGCCTGTAAATGTTACGGTCAATACAACACCAATACTCGTAATTACAAATCCTTCAGCTGTTTGTACACCACTTACAGTAGATATTACTTTAGCTGCAATTACCACAGGAAGTACAGGAGGAGGAACATTAAGTTATTGGACTGATGGAGCAGCTACAATTCCATTAGGAACTCCAACATCAATTGGCACTTCAGGTACATATTATATTAAAGCAGATAATATGAGTTGTGTAGATATTAAGCCAGTTATAGTAACAATTAATGCAACACCTGTTTTAGTCATTACAAATCCTTCAGCTGTATGCAGCCCTGCTACAGTAGATATTACTTTACCCGCAATTACCGCAGGAAGTACAGGAGGGGGAACATTAAGTTATTGGACTGATGCATCGGCTACGAGTGTTTTAGGAACACCAACATCAATTGGTATTTCAGGAACATATTATATTAAAGCAGATAATGCAAGTTGTATAGATATTAATCCCGTTGTTGTAACGATAAATTCATTGCCAACTTTAATAATCACCGATCCTGCGGCTGTTTGTTCACCATTAACAGTAGATGTTACTTTGCCGGCAATTACCGCAGGAAGTACAGGTGGAGGAACATTAAGTTATTGGACTGATGCTGGAGCTACGAGTGTTTTAGGGGTGCCGACATCAATTAGTTTGTCAGGAACATATTATATAAAGGCAGATAACTTTGGATGTGTAGATATTAAACCAGTTAATGTTCTGATTAATACATCACCTGTTTTAGTAATCACAGATCCTTTGGCTGTTTGTTCACCATTAACAGTAGATATTACTTTACCTGCAATTACATCAGGGAGCACAGGTGGAGGAACTTTAAGTTATTGGAGCGATGCTTCTGCTACGATTGTACTAGCTGCGCCCTCAGTGATTTCAACTTCTGGTATTTATTATATTAAAACGACAACAGGTTCAGGTTGTACAGATGTCGAACCTGTAAATGTTACGATAAATATATCTCCAAACTTAACTGTCAATGACCCTGCATCTGTTTGTTCACCATTAACAGTAGATATTACTTTACCTGCAATTACCGCAGGAAGTACAGGAGGAGGAACATTAAGTTATTGGAGTGATGCTTCTGCTACTATTGTTTTAGGAACACCAACAGCTATTAGTTCTTCAGGAATATATTATATTAAAGCAATAACAGGACAGGGTTGTTTCGATGTTCAACCAGTCAATGTGATTGTTAATTTAACACCAGATGTAGATGATATAACTGATATTCAATCATGTGATTCATTACTGTTGCCAGTGATAACAGGAGTGAACTTGACAGGTAATGAAGCTTATTTTTTAGGGGCTAATGGTACAAGTGTTCAATATCAGGCAGGAGATTTAATTTTAAATACGGTTAATTTAATTTATATATATGATGCAATTTCAAATTGTAGTAGTGAAGAATCTTTTTCGGTTACGATAAATTCAACAGATGACCCTACGTTTATTTTCAGTTCTTATTGTGAAGGAACAGCAAATGGGCCAACAGGTATAATCACTCCAGGTGGTAGTTTTAATTTTAATCCTTCAGTTGTTGATGGTGCTGTAATAGATCAGGTAACAGGTGTTATTTCAAACGGTGTAGGAGGAAGTTCATATTCAGTAGAATATATTACAAACGGAACTTGTCCAGATACTTTAGATTTACCGATTATTGTTTTTACAAAGCCTTCAGCACCATTGTTAAGTGCTTCAACAACTTATTGTTTGTCAGATTCAATATTTGATATGACAGCTACAAGTATAGCCGGAAATACAATTAATTGGTATGAATCGAATAATTTAAATACGATTTTTGCTTCTGGAAATATACTAACACCAGTTGCGACAACAATGACATATAATGTAAATGAAATTTCTTCAAATTCATGTGTTAGTGATTATAGTTTAATTACAATTACAATTGAACATTGTGATGTTGTAATTCCAACTGCTTTTACACCTGATGATGATAAGATAAATGACACTTGGGAGTTAAAATATTTAGATGTTAATTTCCCGAAAAATAGTGTGAAAATTTACAATAGATGGGGAAATATAGTATTTGAATCCAAAGAAGGTCAATATGAATTAGCTCCTTGGGATGGTAAAGTGAATGGTGAAATTCTACCAGTAGCATCATATTATTATTCAATAGAATATAATCAAGATGGTAAAGAGTCAGCAAGAGGAATTATAACAATTATTAAACAATAATTAAGGTACAAAAAATTATGAAAAAAATAATTTTTGGAATTAGCTTACTGGGATTAACAACAATTAGTTATTCTCAACAAATACCACAATATAGTCAATATTTGAGAAATCAATTCATGGTAAATCCTGCAGCTGCGGGGGTTTATAATTTTACAGATATTACACTTTCAGGTAGATCACAGTGGACAGGTTTTGATAATGCACCTATGACATCTTATATGTCTATTTGTGCGCCTATTTCAAAAAATGCAAGAATTAGGTATAATCCAGGAATTCGTACAGGAAGTGGTTTAGTTCAAAATCCTGAGATTCCAACGGGGAAACTCAAACATGCAATTGGAGGACAAATGTTAGTGGATCAATATGGAGCATTTAGAAAAATTCAATTTGCAGGTACCTATGCGTTACATATTCCATTGTCTGAAAAAGTAATGATGTCTTTTGGGGCGCGCGTGGGTCTTTCAAATAATTCATTTATTCAAAGTCGTGCAATTGTATTAGATCCGACATTAGATAAAACATATATTAACTATACAATGAATCAGTCAAATACGAATATTTTAGATTTAGGGACAGGTTTGTATATTTATTCTAAAAGATTATTTTTTGGAGTAGCAGCAGATCAATTGACTAAAAACATGGTTAATTTTGGTTCTGGTACTGCAAGTTTTGATCCTCAAATTTATTTAAATGCAATGGGAGGAATAAAATTAAAAGTGAATGAAAATTTTACAGTTACACCTGCGTTCATAGTTAAATATATGTCTCCAGCACCTGTATCCATTGAGGGTACGTTACAGTTTGAGTATAAGGAGGCTATGTGGGCAGGAATATCTTATAGAAATACGGATGCTATTATTGCAATGATAGGTATTAATATTAATAAAAAACTTAAATTTGGCTATTCTTACGATTATTCAGTTTCTAGATTTAATAAATACAGTTCTGGAGGACATGAATTAGTTTTAGGGATAATGATAGGAAGAAATTAAGAAAAAAATAACTTATGAAAAAACAACTACTACTGTTAAATCTTTTGCTTGGTATTGGTGTAAATGTAAATGCTCAGTTTTATGATGTAACTGAACCTCAAAAATTGAAAGGAGAAGTAAATACTGAAGCGGATGAAAATATGCCTATTTTTTCAAAAGATAGCTCAGTATTATATTTTACGAGATCTTTTGACCCAGAAAATAAAGGGAAGGAAAATGATCAAGATATCTGGATAAGTATTAAAGATTCAGATGGAAATTATATGAATTGTGAAAAATTAGGAACTATCAATAACAAATTAAAAAATTCAGTTTTTGGTATTAGTGCTGATGGGAATACAATTTATGTTATTGATGCTTATGAAGGAAAGAAAGATTTAAAAAAAGGATGTGCTAAGTCCACGAAAAAAGGGAAGAAATGGTCGAAACCAGAGCATGTTGAAATCCCAACTTTAGATATTGAAGGCGATTTTTATGGATTTCACGTAAACGAAGCTGAAAATATTATTATTATTTCATATAAAGGCCCAAATTCATTAGGAGAAGAAGATTTATACGTTAGTAAAAAAGAAGGTGAAAATTGGGGAGCTCCTATTCATTTAGGGAATACGATTAATACATCAGGGTTTGAAATTAGTCCATTTTTGTCTAAAAGTACAGATACACTTTATTTTTCAAGTACTGGTTTAGGTGGGCAAGGAGATGCTGATATATTTTTTAGTGTGAGAAAAGATGATTCTTGGATAAATTGGTCAACACCTAAAAACTTAGGAACAAAGATTAATTCTCCCAAATTTGATGCTTATTTTAGTATTTCAGGTAATAATATCTTTTGGTCTAGTAATAAAGCCGATACAGGTAAAGATGAAATTTATTTTGCAAATAAAATTCCTACTCCTCCACTGAAAGGTGAAGCTGTAGGCGTTGATGTTACAATATATCAAGGAGCAGATGGAAAAATAGACTTAACACCTTTGGAGGGTGTAGCACCTTATACTTTTAAATGGTCAAATGGTTCAGAGACTGAAGATGTTGAAGGATTAGTAAAAGGGGATTATTCAGTTGTAATAACTGATGCAATGGGACAGACTAAAGAATTGTTAGTAACAATTAATGAACCGCCATTAAAAACAGGTGACAATATTTCTGAAATATTAAATCCAGAAGTAATAGTTTATTTTGATTTAGGTAGTTGGGCAATTCGCCCTGATGCAGCTTCTGAATTAGATCGAATAGTTGCTTTTATGAATGAACATCCAAATATTGTAGTTGAATTAGGTTCTCATACCGATTGTAGAAGTACAGAAATTTTTAATTTACGTTTATCTCAAAATAGGGCAGCTGCTTCAGCAGCATACATAAAAGCTAGGATTAAAAATCCAAACAGAATTTATGGAAAAGGTTATGGTGAAACTAAATTAAAAACAGATTGTCCATGTGAAGGTGATGTTTTACCGAATTGTTCTGAAGCCGATCATCAAAAAAATAGAAGAACGGAGTTTATTATTATTTCAAATGATGTCGCCAAAATACCAAAAGCGGATAAAATTACGCCTAAAATTATAGATTACAAATTACATCCAAGTTTAAAAGGTCAAGTTGAATCTAAAGGGAGTACTTTTGTGCCGGCTCCAATTGCAGAGTTAACACCTGCTCAAAAGAAAAATATTGAAAATGGATTCTATATCGTTCAAAAAGGTGAAACTTTGTTTAGAGTTCATAAATATACTGGTATAGCTGTAGAGGAGTTGAAAAGATTAAATAACATGACAAACAATGAAGTTCATGTAGGTCAAAAAATTATTCTTAAATAATAAAATCAACTATTCATTTATGAGTTATTTAAAGGTCTTTGAAATATTCAAAGGCCTTTTTTAATTTTATATACTACTTTTGTAGAAAGAAATTGAATGAAAATATTTCAAAATATTGATGATGCAACTCAGATTCAAAATCCAGTATTAACTATTGGAACTTTTGATGGTGTGCATTTAGGTCATCAAAAAATATTACATAGATTAAATGAAGAAGCATTAAACATTAATGGGGAATCAGTCTTGTTTACGTTTTATCCGCACCCAAGAATGGTCTTAAATCCAACAAATCATGGGTTAAAACTTTTGCAAACACATGAAGAGAAAATTGAGAAATTAAGAAATTATAACCTCCAAAATTTAATATTATTTCCTTTTACTAAAGAATTTTCAGAATTATCAGCGGAAGAATTTGTAAAAAAATATTTGGTAGATATTTTAAAAATAAAAACATTAATTATAGGATATGATCATCAATTTGGAAAAAATCGTGAAGGAAATATTGAATTTTTAAAAAAGATTTCATCAAAATATAATTTTAATGTTATTGAAATTCCAGCCCATGATATTGATGAAGTAAATATCAGTTCAACAAAAATTAGAGAGGCTTTATTAAAAGGGGATATTGAAGTAGCGAATAGTTATTTAAATGATTCTTATGAAATTAAGGGAATTGTTGTTGAAGGTCGTAAATTAGGGAGAACTATCGGTTTTCCAACGGCAAATATTGAAATAAAAGAAGATGAAAAGTTACTGCCTTGTTTAGGGGTCTATTTTGTATCAATATTAGTTGAAGGAAGTAGTCAGTTTGGGATGCTTAATATTGGAAATAATCCTACAATTTCAGAAAACTTAAAAACTTCAATTGAAGTTCATATCTTCGATTTTAATGAAGATTTATACAATAAAAGTTTAACAATTCAGTTTATTCATAGAATAAGAAATGAAATAAAATTTAATTCTTTGGAAGACTTAATTAATCAATTAAAAAAAGATGAAGCTGTTTGTCGTAATTATTTATCTATTTCAAATCTATAATTTTTTTGGACAGTCAAATTTCAAGATTTATTCTTGGGAAGAAGCAAAAAAATTAGGAATTGATACGGTGTATGGAATTAGTTTCGAGAAGCAAAAATTAGATTCTTTGCCTATCGACTTATTTAAATTTACACAATTAAAAACTTTAAATTTAGGGAAAAATAAATTACAACACTTGCCAAAGTTAATGGTTAATTTTAAAAATTTAGAAGAATTAAATCTTGAAAAAAATAATTTTGATATTTTTCCAATAGAAATTTTACAGATCACTACATTAAAGATATTAATAATTAATAGAAACAATTTTTCAACATTACCTGATTCTATTGATTTGTTACAAAGCTTAGAATTTTTAGATATTTATGCGACTCCTATTATGAATTTTCCTGAAAATATCATGAATTTGAAATCACTTAAAAAAATTGACGCAAGGGGGATTTCACATAGCAATAATTTTCAAACCAATTGGAAAGATAGATTGTATTGGGTGCATATAATTTTTGATCTTCCATGTAATTGTGCCGATTAAAAATTGAACGTCTATTTTTAAGGTGTTGTTTGAGATTAAACTAAGATAATCAACAGAAATATTAATTATCTTTACAAACAAAAAAATAATGCAGCAATCATTTAAATTTAATTTTTTACTTTTCTTTACTTTTTTTTTCCTTCTAACTAGTTCAAATAGAGTTGTAAAACTTCAACAAAAAGACGGTGAACTATTTGTGAATCTGTTGAAAAAAAAAGAGGGAATTTTAAATATTCATACTTCAAATGATTCAATAAACATTTTTTTTGATCAGTTATTGACAAAAATAAATGAGCCTAAATCGATGATTGAATTGTATAAGTTATTTGGGGCTGTTGTTACTAAAATTGAATGTGGACATACTTCCTTATTTCCTTCTAAAAATGTATTGAAAGAATGGGTAATGTTGCGAAAATCTTTACCAATTGATTATGTCTTAATTGGAAATAAACTTTTTGTAAAAGAAATAGAAAAGGATGACGAAAAAATAGTGAATTTAGGAAAGTCGAAGGCTCAAATAAGAAAAATACCCAAAAATTCTGAATTGATTTCAATAGATGGACAATCTGTTTCGGAGATGATGTGTAAAATTGGAGAAATAATTTCATCTGATGAAAACGGAAAAGAATTTAAGTATTTTCAAGCTTCACAGTTGTTTGAGTTTTATAGAAATATTTCATTTGATTTGAAAGACTCCGTAGAAGTTGTGTACTCCGAAAAAAAAGATACCTCTAAGATATATTTATATACTGGTATTGCTCCTGTAAAATCAATTAATAAACGGTTAAAAGATTATACCAATTTAGTAAAAAAACAGCAAAAAGATATTGGGAAATTTTCAATATTAAAAAATAAATATGCCCATTTTAAATTCATTTCATTTAAAGATTGTCGGGGTAAAAAATATGAAGAATTTTTAGAAAAATCATTTAAAGAAATTGAAAAGAAAAAAATAAAAAAACTGATAGTCGATCTTCGAGGGAACAATGGCGGGCAAATGCAATTTTCATTTATGCGTTATTTATTAGGACCTAAAGTATATTTAGGAAAATATGTTGTTAATAAGCCTTTTGTTCGATTTGATAATAAAGGAATAGCAAAGCACAATGAAGAATTTAGAAATCATAAAAAATTAAGTAAACAACAAGCGAAAATATTAAAGAAGCAAAGTAGTTTTGAAGGTAAAATATTTACATCAGATGTAGATAAAAAACTGATTTTTAAAGGAGATATAATCGTGATAACTGATGAAGGCACATTTTCTGCGGCATCTATATTAGCATGTCATTTGAAAACTTTAGCGAAAGCTAAAATTGTAGGACATACTGCAGGTGGGAGTTTTTATAAAGGCAATGCGGGGACTTTAAGTGTGATATTGCCTTATACAAAATTTGTATTAACTGTAAATCCAAATACATTTTGGTCCAATTTAATTGACTCAAAAGAACCTTGTAAAATTAAAGAACCCGATTTAATTTTAGATCCAATTTCACCGAAGCTTAATAAAAAAGATGAGTGGTATTTAAACAAAGCTTGTAAAGCATTTAAATAGGGCCTGCTGAAAACTATTATACTTTTGAAATACAATTAATTGAATCCTTTCTATAATAATCAGGTGCAAGGTTTTTGCGACAAATACCTCAAAAACCTTGCACGTAATTTGTTAAACAAAATATCTTGCCGAAATTTTTTGCTTAAAAAAGCTCCTAAATCTGTTAAATATTGTCGAAAGTTTGTAAAAAATAGAAAAAAGAGCCGATTTATTAGTTTAAAAATAGTTTGAAGTAAATCACTTTTTATAGGTGAAATGTACAAAATGCTTTTCAATTAAATTCGAAAAGCCTTCGTTGTGTCTTCTTGATTTAGCCCGCTAAACCTGCGAAAACACGCCTTGTCCTTTCAAATTTAATTAATATCTGAGTGTAAAATATTAATCGAGGTTAATAACCAGAGTTCAAATAAAAAAGAGTGTTAAAATTTAATCTAACACTCTTTTTTATTTACAAAAAATCAAATAGTTTAATTATCCCAAGTAACTGGTTTTGTAATTGGAATATAACTTGCATTTGCTCCATTTAAGTTTAATTCGCTTTGAGGAACAGGAAATCTTCTTGGAATAGGGGTTCCAGTATTTGATACTAGCGTTGGGAAATTTGTTCTTCTCCAATCTGTAAAAGTTTCATGTTCAAAAATTAATGCAATATACTTTTGATTAATAATATGTTCTAAAGTAATGTTTGCAGCCCCTGGATCTATGGCGTTTTGAGCGAGATAAGTATTAATATTTGTTTGACTTATCCCATCTCGTTGCAATGCTAAAGTAATTCCTTCGATATAATCATTATGAGCACTTGCAGCACCGCTAATTTGGAATTTACACTCAGCCTTAATGAAAGCTTGCTCAATTAATGAAGCAATTACATGTGGTTTATCCCCAAGAATATAAGTGTTATCATCAACATTAAAAGGTTGGTCATAAAGTGCATTTCTTGGGTCATTATAATTTGTTAATAATTCTGACATGCGTTTTCCAATTGTAATATCTGGCCAATCTTGAATAAATTGATACATTGGATTTGAAATTGCTCCACCAGGATAAGGAAATTTAGTATCTGCTGACAACCCATTATTAATGGCATTGAGTGCGTCTTGGTATTTAGAAGCATCTTTTTTAGCTAATCTTAAATTTGCTCTTGCTTCTAAAAAATAAGTGAATTCAATCCATTTATTGACATCTCCATTATAAATTAAGTCGTCATCTGAGGGTGTTTTTGCTCCTCCATCTGCTTGGCCTAAATCAGCTCGAGCTTGTTCCAATAAGTCAAAAACAGTGGCATATAATTTTTCTTGAGAATCATAAGCAGGTTGGATGTTATTAAACCCATTTAAAGCTTCAGAATATGGTGCTGAGTCCCAAAAATCTGCTAAAAACAAAACGGTATAAGCCTCTAAAGATTTAGAGATTCCGTTATAATGGTGATAGCCATTTTTAGTTGCCGTTTCTTTCAATTTTTTAATTTCCATTAGAATTTTAGTATAAATGTTTGATTCGTACATGTTTTCCACATCCGAGCCATTAAATTTATATTGTTCTAAAACAGTCCATTGGCGTTCAACTCCTTTGATTTGCTGATTTAAAATTCCAGAAAATCGAGCAGCATCGCCACCAAAAGTATAACTAATTGCAGCTTCAATACCTGGTAAGATAACTTTAGGTTCAACTGAATTTGGATTATTTGGGTTTTCATTGACTTTCCCAAAATATTTTTTACAAGCTGTAATTGAAACAGCAAGTACACAAAATAGAAGTAATTTTTTCATAATATTTACTTTATTCGAGTTTAATTAAATTTTTATATTCAAACCAAATGTAACTGAACGTGTACTTGGCATGTTAAAATAGTCAAGTCCTTTTGCATTACTAGAAGAACCCGTTAAGCTAGTTTCAGGATCTACACCTGTGTATGGAGTAAATAGTAAAAGATTGTACCCTGTAGCAAAAACACGCACTTCTTGAATTACTGGTTTATTGAATTTCTTCATTTTAAAAGTATAGGCAACAGTAATATTTCTCAATCTATATGCCGATGCATTTTGAACAAAAGGAGCCGCCGCATTACCGAATCCACCACCATTTCCTGTGTACCAATTTTGGTCTAAAGCTACTGGAACATCATTTGTGTTTTCACTAATGATTAAATTTCCTTCTGAATCATAATGACCTTTTACTCCTTCAAATACGGTTGATGCTTGTCCTAAATCATCTCTGTTTTCAGTGTTTTTAGACATTCCGAAATAAGTTAAAGCACCTTGTGTACCGTTCCACATTTGTCCACCTACTTTCATATCAATTAAAAAAGACACCTCTAAGTTTTTATAACTGAAATTATTCGTAATTCCAAGTATGAATTTTGGATTTGGATTTCCAATCACTTTATAATTAGGATTAGCCATTGGATAACCGTAATTGCCTACATCACTTGTATCATCATTGATAACTAATTTTCCATCTGCCGTTTTAGCATAATCTCCACCATAAATTTGTCCAAATTGTTGCCCCGGAATATGGTATATTGCCGATCCATCAAAACCACCTACGAATAACTGATCTAATCCATCAGCTAATTTATCTACGATTGTTTTATATTTTGTAAAAGTTGTTCCAACATTCCATTCAAATTTCTCTTTTCTAATAGGAGTAAAATTTAAAACAGCATCGATACCATTTGTGTGTAATTGTCCACTGTTCATTAATATTTGTCCATAACCAGTAGTTCCTGAAACAGAAACAGGTAAGATAGCATCTGTTGTTTTTCTGTGATAATATGCAAAATCAACTACAATTCTCTTTTTGAAAAAACTAATATTTGTTCCTATTTCTATATCTAATGTTTTTTCTGGAGTCAAATTTGGATTACCTTGTGTATTACTTAATCCAAAGCTGGTTACACCAAAATAAGGAAATGAAACACCACCTGAAGGAGACCATCCATCTGTAATGTTTTGTGAACCAGAAAGCTGTTCGTACGTTGTACTCGTATAATAAGATGAAGAAGGACCTTTAGATACTTGTGCAACAGATGTTCTAATTTTTCCGAAATCTAAAAATTTCATTTTAGGCATTAACTCAGAAAAAATAAAACTTCCAGATACTGAAGGATAGAAAAATCCAATATCTTTTAATTTGTAATTTGCATTATTCGGGTCAATAAATCTTGAATCGTAATCTTGTCTACCTGTGAATGTTACATACAATAGAGATTTATACCCTAAATCAACACTTCCAAAAAATGAAAATGATTTGTATTTATCGATATAGTTTGCGGAATTAATATTGGTTGCAGCTCCTAGGTTTCCAAAATTGTCAAAAGCAAAACTTTTACCAATAGTATATAATTGATCTGAACTATAGCTGAAAGTATTCATTCCGACATTGTAAGATAGGTCTAATTTTTTATTTTTTGTCACAGCTCCACTACCAGATAAAGTGTAATAACAATCTAATTGCTTCACTAAATTTACCTCATTTGTTACTTTTCCTTGAGGATTTGCTCTTGATCCTACTGCAAATACTTGTTTTCTTTTATCTGAATAAGTATCTCACCTCTGTAATTTCTTTGTGAACCATCTGCTAATTCGTATGCATCAACAGATTCCCATCCTTTTGCATTTCCATTTGCATTATCAAAAGTGATAGGTGTTCTCAATAATCCTAACATAATTCCTGAAAGATTAGATCCTTGTTGGATTCGTTGACCGCCAGAATTAATGTAATTTGCTGTCCCGCTTATATTGAATTTCTTATCAAACATGGAAAGATTTGTTCCTAAGCTAACATTTGTTTTTTCAAATTTATTAGTAGGAATAACGCCAGATTCTTTAACGTTAGAAACAGATAATCTAAAATTTGAAACTTCTGTACCTCCAGTTATAGAGAAATTATTTTTAGTAGAATATCCGGTTTTAAAAAAGGCATCTAAATTATTATAAGGTGTAACAGCTGTTTTTGCTGAAGGATCTGTATTTAATACAATATTTCCATTTTTATCATAAGGATTATTTGTTGCTCCATCATACGAAAGCATATCGATGGATGGTCCCCAACTTGTACTCACGGCAGAATCTGGTGGATAATATGTTCCATCAATACCTTGTGCATATTTGTTTTGAAGTTCAGGTAATTTATTTACTTGGGACAATGTAATTGAAGAACCAGCTGTAACAGTCATTTTACCATTACTATTTTTCTTTCCCTTTTTTGTTGTAATAATAATTACTCCGTTTGCTCCATCAATTCCATAAATAGCCGTTGCTGCTCCGCCTTTTAAAACAGAAATAGATTCAATATCATCTGGATTAATATCTATCCCTCTATTCGAAAATCCAACAGATTCAGTATTATCAGAGGCTTCTCCACCTAATGAAGTTTCATTATTATTTATTTTAACCCCATCAATTACAAATAATGCTTGATTATTTCCTGTTAAAGAAGTAAATCCTCTTAAAACAATACTTGAACTTCCTCCAGCAACACCTGAAGATTGTGTAATGTTTGCGCCTGCTACTACCCCGTTTAATGAATTAACGACATTTGTTTGGTTCGTGTTTCGAATCGTATTGGCATCAACTGTTGAAACAGCATAACCTAAGGCTTTTTCACTCCTTTTCACTCCCATAGCAGTTACAACAACTGTTTCAATTTGAGTTACAGGTTTCATCAAAACAACCATGTTATTGGATAAGCCAACTGGTTTTTCAATAGATTCAAATTCCGGCTGACTAAAGACTAAAGTATCTTTGTCATCACGAACGGTAATGATAAATTGACCTTTATCATCACTCATGGTCCCAATTATAGTACCTTTAATTTTTACGTTTACACCAAAAATAGGTTCATTTTTGGTTTCCGATAGAACTGTTCCACTGATCTCACGTTGCCCCAAAGAGACAAAACAGAGCAGTAAAAACATTCCTGTTAGAAATGTTTTACATTTTTTCATTTGCACTAGTTTATTAATAGTTTAACGGGACTAAAATAATTATTATTTTTTACAAATAGACATATATTATATTAAAATATAAACACATACATCATTATTTGTTTGTAATTTAATTGACTTAAAAACAAAAAGTGACTATTGAAGCCACTTTTTGTTATTGTTTTAAATCAATTAATTATGCTAATTTCATCTCTTTTACTTTTCTTTTTAAAAGAGGATTTGGTCTGTAACGATCTTCGCCATATTCATTGAATAAGTTTTCTAATTTAGATAAAACCCATTCCAGCCCTAATTCATCAGCCCAATTCAATAACCCTTTTGGATAATTAACACCATTTGTCATTGCTAAATCAATATCTTCTTTTGATGCAACGTTTAAGAATAAGGCATCGTAGGCTTCATTAATTAACATCACAATAATGCGGTCGAAAATTTGTTGACCTAATTCAAAATTTTCTATTGCTTTTGGGAATTCAACTCCGTCTGTATAATTATAATATCCTCTTCCTGATTTTCTTCCTAAGAAACCTGCTTCAGCATGCCTTTTTTGGGTAAATGAAGGTTTAAATCTAGGGTCATAATAAAAAGCAGCAAACACAGATTCAGTTACTGCGTAATTTACATCATTTCCAATGTAATCCATTAATGTAAATGGTCCCATTCTGAATCCCCCAATTTTAGTCATTGCCCAATCGATTGTAGCAAAATCTGCGATTCCTTCTTCATAAATTCTCAATGCTTCTCCATAAAATGGTCTAGCAACGCGGTTGACAATAAATCCAGGAGTGTCTTTACATATACACGCTGTCTTTTTCCAGGAAGTGATCAATTTTTTTGCTGTTTCTAAGGTTTCATTACTTGTTTGAACAGCTGGAATAATCTCTACCAAAGGCATTAATGGAGCTGGATTGAAAAAATGAATTCCAATAATACGATCTGATTTTTCTAAAACTGACCCTATTGACGCAATAGAGAGGGATGATGTATTACTAGCTAACATGCAATCTTTCGAAACAATACCTTCTAGTTGTTCAAAAACCTTGTGTTTTACATCTATTTTTTCAATAATAGCCTCAATGACTAAGCCACATGTTTGAAAAGATAGTATATCAGAACTGTATTTAATTCTATTGGTAATCTGTAAATATTCTTCTGAGCTTAATTTGTTTTTTTCTACAAGCCGTGATAATATACTTTCTAAATTAGCTTTTGCTTTTTCAATAGCCGACTCATTGACATCAACTAAATATACGATATGCCCAGCTTGTGCTGCAACTTGAGCAATTCCTGAACCCATTGTTCCTGCCCCTAAAACTCCGATTGCGATCATTTCTTATTTTAGTTTAAAATATTCAACTCCATTTTCTCCAACAAATACTTTTTCACCATTGTACATCACTTCATAAAGAAGAAAATTCCAACGATTGTTTACTTGTAAATACTTATATTTTTGTATAATATCGTAATTTGGTTCTATGGTTGGATAGGAGGTGGTTACTAATTTTATTCCAAATTTATTGTCTTTCAATAGAACAAAGGAGTTATTAAAATAATCAATCTCAATATAATCATAAAGACTAGGCAAGATTATTTCATATTTTTCCACTTTGTTGTAATTTCCAAAATTTTTATATTGCAACAATCCAAATTTCCCATTTTGAGTGAAAACAATATATATCTTTCCATTAATTTTTATTCCTCTATAAGCTTTAATTCCATTAGAAAATACTAAATCTCCAACTAACGGAAAGGTAATATTCATATTTTTAGTTGGTTCAAAAAATCCAAATTCTTCTTCTGAATCAGCTAATAAATATTCTTCTGTAAATGTGTCTTGTGTTTTAATAAATTCACCTTTATTATTTGGAACATACCATTCTTGATCAGTGTTACTTTTTCTAAAATAGTATTTATCATGTTCAATGTCATAATACCAGTTATTCATTAAAGATTGAGTGATTTTTTTCTTTTTTAAATCATAAATCATAATCGAAAGACTTTGATTTTCTATGAATAGGAAGTTTGAATTCAATGGATTAGGAAAGAGATTTCGAATCATTGTGTCAACTATTAATTCTCGATTTTTCCAATCGTAAATTCCTTTTAAAGAGTTTTTATTTTCGATTACCCATAAATCTTTTTGTGCCAATTCTTCATTGTGGCAATGTGATAATTTCGTATTAGGAAGCGGAATATATCCTTTGTTTAAAATATAATTGTATTTATTATTTCCAAATGTCACTTCACTGGTCCAATATTTCCCCAATTTATTAAAAAAACCACAAGAATTAAATTCGGGAGTAATTACTATTTTACCTAGTGTATCGCAATATCCCCATTTGCCATGATCATTATAGGGTATGAGGTGTGGGCATAGAAGCAATTTGATTTGCAAATTTAAAAACTTCTTCTTCAAAGTTTTCATCAGCCACGGCTTTGTATATCATATTCATTTGCTCTGCTTCTTCGGCAGTTACTTTATCGCCAGTCATCATTAAAGCTAATGCTTTTTGAGAACCAATAATTCGAGGTAAAAAGAAAGTTCCGCCAGAATCAGGGATTAAGCCTATTTTAGAAAATGCTTGAATGAAGCTTGCACTTTTTTTAGCGATAGTAATGTCACAAGCTAAAGCAATATTAGCACCAGCACCAGCAGCAACGCCATTTACAGCAGCAATAATTGGTTTTTCAATATTTCTTATGCGTTCAATAATCGGATTGTAGTGATCTTTAACAATTGATTTTAATTCAGGTCCATTTGGGTCAGTTGCTTCAGCTAAATCTTGCCCAGCACAAAATGCTTTTCCTTCTCCAGTGATAATTATAGCTCTAACAGCTTCTTCTTTTTCGCAAGTATCAAGTGCATTTTGCAATTGAATAGCCATTGTTTTATTGAAAGAATTGAAAACCTCAGGGCGATTTAATTTAATTTCACAAACGCCATTTTGGGTTGAAATAACAAGTTCCATGTTTTAGAAAATTTTTAAGCGAATATAAGCAGTCTTGCTCAATTAACTTTCGACTTGTTTAAAAAAGATTTTAATTAATGTTCCTTCTTCTGAAGAATAAGTACTTAATTCCCCGTCCAATTGTTCAGCAAGTGATTCGACGATTTCACTTCCTAAACCTATTTTTTTTGCTTTTGCATTAAATCCCGAGCCATCATCTTTAACTTCTAATATGAAATTTGAGGGGTCACTTAATTGGTACAGTCGAACGATTAAATTTCCTTCAGTTTTATTATTGAAAGCATGTTTAAATGCATTTGTAACAAGTTCACAAATAATTAGGCCTACAGGAACAGCTGTGTCGAGATTTAAATTGATGTTTGGGGAATCAATGGTTAAGTTTATTTTCTTTTCGTTTGAAATATAAGTTCTTAAAAGTTGTTGCGTTAAATCGATAATGTAACTTTCCATATCAATGGATGCAAAAGAGTCTGCCTGGTACAGCTTTTGATGAATCAATGCAATAGCTTGAATTCTTTCTTTGCCTTCGGCTAAAACATTTAAAGCATTTGGGTCATCAACATTTCGAGATTGAAGGTTTAGTAAACTGGAAATGATTTGCAAATTGTTTTTTACACGGTGATGAATTTCTTTTAATAAAATGACTTTTTCCTTTAATGCGGCATCGATTAATTCATTTTTTTCGATAATACTTTTTTGTTGTTCAACAAGAACTTTATTTAATTTATTTTTAGTTCTATAAGCATACAATATCATCGCGATAATAAATAAAAGAAGTATAGAGCCGATTATTAAAAAAGTAAGTATTAAGCGATTTGAATTTTTAACACTTTTAATGACTTCATCTTTATTTCGAATTATTGAGGCATTTTGTTCATTTTCAAAAGCTTTTTCCAATTCATCAGCTAAATTTTTATCAGCTATTGCACGAATTGAATCTTCAATTTCATGTGTTAATGTGGAATAATGGTAAGCAGAATCAATGTTGTGAATTTTGTTGTAATAAATTTCAAGCCCCATATACGTTTGGTAAACATCCCGAATGTCAGCTTGTTTTTTATGTTTTAGAAACTCATTGTAATAGTATTTTGAGCTATCCATTTCATTCATAAACAGATATGTTTCTCCTAAATTAACATAGAGGTAATATTTATTAATTTCAAGTTTGTTTTTGATACAATATTGGAGGCATTGTTGAAACTTAGAAATTGCTTTTTGATCTTGACCTTCCCAAAAATAGCCGATACCTTCACGAATATCTACAATCAGTAATGAATTATAATCATTAATTTCTTTGAATATTTTTTTTGCTTTGACAATATATTCCCGTCCTTTTTTAAAGTTTTTATGATCAAAATAATATTTAACAAAAGTGCTTAAGCAAGTGGCTTCAAGATATTTAAAATGTATTTTTTGAGCGGCTTTTAATGTCTTTTTTATGTAAGATATATGTTTTTTTTGATTTTTATTAACGGCATAATTAATGGCTTTGTAATAATCTAAAAGCAATTTTTGTTCGGGTTTTGTTTTCGAATTAACACTTCTTAAAGCGTTAAATAATTCCATTTTCATGTGCGTGAAATCACCAATAAATCGGTATAAATCTATTTTTAGAATTACGTAATCCAGCCAGATATTTTTATTTTCATAAATTTGAGATTCTAGAATTTTTTCATCTATTTTTTTTCGAGCCTCATCAACATTGGTAATGATTAAATTTCTCAATTCTAAAATCTCTTGATCGTGATTTTTTTCAGGTGCAAGATGGTGTATATTAACAGCGGATTTAAGTCCGAGAGGAAGCAGTAAACAGAAATTGAATACTAAAAATAAAGTCAGTGAAAAATGTTTATTTTTAAAGTTAGATTTCATATAATTTAACCATTCCTTTTATTCGAGAAGTTATTTCATCTCTTAATTCTTTCGGTTCAATAATTTCTATACCATTTCCATAACTCATGATTGAACGTATAAACTCCTCTGAATTAATTATTTTTAATTCGAAGGTAATTCTGTTTTTTCCTTCTTTAATTACAGATTGAGAAATGTGGAATGGTTGTGATTGAATGTATTTTGCAGCGACTTTATCTGCTTTAAATTGAATAGAAATAGGTTCGTCTTTTCCGCTTGTGATACCGATAGCATGCTTGAAAAAATGATCGGGATCAAAGTCACTTGGTTTTAACCCATATTCTTCCGAGATAATTAAATTTTCCATTCGTTCTAAGGCATACGTAATAACATTTTGCTTATCAACATCGAATGAAATTAGATACCATCTATTGCGGTATTCTTTTAATAATAAAGGAATTACTTTTCGGCTTTTAGGTTTGTCAGAAATAAAACTCGTATAGATAAAAGTAACAATTTGACTGTCTTTAATCGCTGTCAATAGAGGTGCTAAATAATCACTTCCTCCATTTGATATTGCGGTTTCGAATTGAACAAAATTAGAAATGTCGGTATCTGTTGGATTAGAAGCAATATTTATACGGTCAACAATTTTATCAATAGCATTTCCAAATTGCTTGAATAAATCTACATCTCGAAATTGCATTAATGTTTTAACTGCGAATTTGATTGAATTTAAATCATCTTCAGATAAAGGAATGTCATTGATTGAAAAATTTTCATCTTTGTAATAATATCCACCATTTTTTTTGCTGTAGGCAATCGGAGCATCATGTTCCATTTTCATAGCAAACATATCTTTTTCAATTGTTGAATCACATATATTCGCTCCTTCTGCTAAGCCATAAAGCGCCTCCTCACATGCTTCTCTTAAATCCTTTTTAGTCGGATAAGGACGAAAAGAATTTCTGAGACAACGGTCAATAATTCGAAATCGTATTTGGGCATTCTTAATATGAGGCATAACGAAAAATTAAATTGAAACAGGTTCTTTGGATGGTTGTGAATAACCAAATAATTCGTAAAATTTGATTGCTTTTACAACTACATCTGGTACATCGTCTTCCCACATTGTTGCACTGTTTCTGATTTTTGAAAGTACATCATCTGACATAATGTGCAATTGACTTTGATCATATTCTTCAATAGATTCTATCTTATTATTGTCTTTCATGTATGTCAAAAGACCATTCAAATGCGTAGGTATTTTAACATTTTCGAGGGTGTATAAGTCACCTGTTTCAACGTTTATTGCAGGGTAAACAAATAATTTCACATTGTGACCAAATCCACGTCCAAAAGCTTCTAATAAACCGCCGGGAAGATTATCGTAAAAGCGTTCGTCGAAAATAGTATGTAAATTATAAACACCCAGTATAACACCCATTTTTTTACCTTTAGCAATACCTGCAAGGTAATCAACCATTTTGTAATGTTTCAAATAATTTGAAATCATTACAGTATATCCTAAAGTTCCTAATAGTTCTGCACGATCAACAAAATCTTTGTCTGAAATTTTGCCATCAGCTGTTAAATCTTTTAATGTTAATTCTAGGATGACACTTACATTTTCAGGTTCAACTTCTTCTTCTTTCATGAAGTTTGCTGTACCATTTTCAATCATGTCAATATGTACTTTGGTAACAGGTCTGAAACGACCACGCATTAATAAAATATTTCTTTTATATAAAGCGGTTGCGGGTTGCAAGACATTACCACAAAGATCGAACATTGTTGCATCTGTAATTCCTTTTTTTACAAGATTAAGCGCAATGATTCGATTGTCAACGTTTTCAAAATCTGGACCAGACACGCGTAACATATCGATTTCCATTTTTTCTCTTGGTAAACGATGTGTAAGAGTATCTAAGAAATTATCTAAATCATCTGTATGAAAATACGCTGCATGAATTAAATTTACACCTAAAATTCCTAAAGCATCTTGCTGTGCTTTGTTATTATTGTCATGCATTTTTACATGCAAAATAATGTCGTTCGGTTTTTCATTTAGACCTAATTGAAAGCGAATTCCGACCCAACCTTGTCCTTGATTTGTTTTGTGATAATTTAAAGATTCAACGGTATTACAAAAAGCAAAAAAACGAGTTGTCTTATATTTTTCAGGCAAACGATATTTCATTGTTTCGAATTCCGTTTCCAACATCGTTATCAATCTTTCTTCGCAAACATAACGTGAAGCAACACCATACATAGAATCGGAGACTTTCATGTCATAAGCAGACTGGGAATAGGCAATTGTTCCTGAACTACCACCCGCTCGAAAGAAATTTGCTGCAACTTCTTGTCCTGCACCGATTTCGGCAAAACAACCGTAAATATCACTTGTTAAATTAATTTTTAGTGCTTTTTCTTCTGTCGTTATTTTTTTTTCTTCTGTCATTTTTAGAACTTTAAAGAAATATGTGTTTTGTAAATAAAATAAATATACCCAGAAAAATGAGTATATATTCTTAATAATACTAACCTTAAAACAAAGTTACGAAAATAGAATGATACTGTGCAAAAAATTAACGATTGGAAGGGATAGGATCTTTCCGACTATCTTTTTAACATTAAAAAAGATGTTAAATATTTAGAAATCTCCTAAGTTTGTTTTAATATTCCTATCTTGAATAAAAAATTAATCAGAAAATAATTTTAAGAGATTTGTTATAAAGGCGAATGTAATTTTTGAATCACTTATACAACAAATATTTTGCTCTAATTTTTTTGAAGTTGTCCAAATCTGGTTTCCAGGATTCACGAATTTCCTTGGCTGTTTTTCCGGCTAATATTTGTTGTCTCAAAGCACTATTTCCGGCTAAACGGTTGAAAAAATCTGTTTGATTAATGAATTCAACCGTATCTCCTAAAAGCAATTTAGCTTGTATAATCCAACCTAAATTGATTTCATAGGTTCTTCTTTTTTGACTGTGTTGCAAATCAAAACCATTGCAAACTCGATTTTCCCAAAGTGGACTTTTTGCTCCGTAACTTGGAATTGGGGTGAATGTATAATCTGTTTTAGGAAATAATGGATGACCAAACATTTCAAAAGGTCTTTCAGTTCCTCTTCCAATACTAATGCTTGTTGCTTCAAATAAGCATAAACTCGGGTAGAGTGTTACGGCTATTTCTGTTCTTAGATTTGGAGAAGGTGCAACAGGTAAAATATATTTAGTTTTATGGACATAATATTTACATGGGACAATCCATAAACTACATTGCAAGCTATCCGACATCCATCTCTCCCCATTCACCATTAACGCATATTCGCCTATCGTCATTCCATAAACAATTGGCACGGGATCCATTCCCACAAATGATTTATGAGCGTTATCTCTAACTGGACCATCGATATAATGTCCATTTGGATTGGGTCTGTCTAGTACCAACAGGCGTTTGTGATTTTCTGCACAAGCTTCCATGACATAGTGTAATGTAGAGATATAAGTATAGAAACGAACTCCAACATCTTGAATATCGTAAATAACAATATCAACATCTTCTAATTGATCGGGATAAGGCTTTTTGTTTTTACCGTATAATGAAATAATAGGGATTCCAGTTTTTTCATCAATGGAAGAATTAACCTTTTCGCCAGCATCCATATCTCCACGAAAACCATGTTCAGGAGCGAAAACTTTCGCAATAATAACTCCTTTCGAAAGCAAGGTATCCACTAAATGTGTTTTCCCCACAACACTTGTTTGATTACTTACAATTGCAACTCTTTTTCCTTTTAATGAATCGATATAAAGATTTAATCGTTCGGCACCTACAATTGGTTCATGATAAACAACTTGCTTTGCTTCCTCAGGACGGATTTCTTCTATAGGCTCTTCTATAATTGTAATTTCTTGTTTGGGTTTGGTAGAAGTATTTTCAATTTTTTTAGTCTCACTTCCAGCTAATAAACTACAAGATGCAATCAAAAACAATAAAATACTTTTCAGGGACAAAAGCTTTATGTACCTTAGTGCCCTAAAAAATAGTATATTGTCATTTGAACATTTCATAGCGAAAAGAATTCTCAAAAATGAGGTCGAAGGTACTAAAGTTTCTCGACCAATTGTACGTATATCTATATTAAGTATTTCACTAGCCGTTGTTGTTAACTTAATAACTTTAGCCATAGTCACTGGTTTTCAGCATGAAGTAAGAAAAAAAGTTTCTGGCTTTGGCTCGCATATTTTCATCATGAATACTGGAGAAGCGAGTATTTATGAATGTAATCCGATAAACAAAAATCAAGCCTTTCTTTCTGTGATTCAAAAAATGAAAGGAATAAAATCCATCAATGCAACGGCTTATAAACCTGTTTTATTTCAATCAGATAAAAATGATATTTCCTATAAATTGGCAAATGGAAAAGATACAAGTTCAGTGCAACAAGAAATTCAAGGGGCAATCATCAAAGGTGTTGGGATAGATTTTAACTGGAAATTTTTTAAAGAAAATCTAAAATCAGGAAAATTACCAAATTATCGCATGGAACAAGCATCGGATGAAATTTTAATTTCGGATCGAATTGCAAGAGATTTACATTTCAAAGTAGGAGATGAAGTTCGTGCTTTTTTTGTAAGAAACCAACCATTGAAACGATTTTTTAAAGTTGTAGGAATTTATGATACTGGCTTAGAAGAATTTGATAAAAAAATTGTAATTGGGGATATTCGAAACGTTCAACAATTAAATGACTGGGGTATTTCTTCTTATATAGAAGTGGAAGATTCATTGACAGGAGACGATTTTATATTGAAAGCAAATGTAAATGGAGGTAATGGCAATTATCGTTTCGATTGGGGGAATGGGTATGAAGATTTTGGTAGAATTCGAATTTTTCCAACAAAAGATACCTTGATTCGTTTGATTTCATCTGATTATTGGAATAATGTTGATGGGAAAAATGAACAAACGAGTATTCCAGATACTTCTTATTTGAAAATTAAGGTGACAGGAAATAAATTGTTTTGGTGTATGCCTAAATTAGATGAAGAGGGGTTGATTCAGCGAAACTATTTAAACGAAGATGGAACGAAATTTTCGATTGATTGTCCTGAAAAATCAATGATTTTTGAGCAAATTAAAGGAAAAGGAAGTTATGAAAATTATGTAGGAGGCTATGAAATTAATGTCAAAAATTGGGAGGACTTACCTGAAATAGTCGATGCATTGAAGCATAAAGTAGAATTTATTCCAACGGCTTATGAGGAGCAATTAAAAGTAACAAGTATTATTGACAATCAAGGTGATATTTTTGTTTGGTTGGGTTTTTTAGATTTAAATGTTGTTATTATTGTGGTATTGATGATAATCATAGGAATTATTAATATGGGATCGGCATTATTGGTATTGATATTGGTTCGTTCGAATTTTATAGGAATGATGAAGGCGATGGGTGCTACCAATTGGAGTATTCGTAAAATATTTTTATTTCAAGCGGCTTATTTGATAGGAAGAGGAATGATATGGGGAAATGTAATCGGATTAACTTTTTGTTTTATTCAGAGTCAATTTGGAATTTTCAC
Organism: Flavobacteriia bacterium; assembly: GCA_016178305.1. Taxonomy (GTDB): domain Bacteria; phylum Bacteroidota; class Bacteroidia; order Flavobacteriales_D; family Crocinitomicaceae; genus CAIUKX01. The sequence continues at coordinate 29,724 of JACOTM010000041.1, forward strand.
GTTAAATCCCGAAGTTTATTATTTAGATCAAGTTCCAATAGAATTAAACTTTTGGCATTGGTTATTTTTAAATGTAGGAACCTTACTTGTTTGCGTAACAGCTTTAATAATTCCAAGTTATGTAATCACTAGAATTACACCAGTGAAAGCAATTAAATTTAATTGATATTATTTCAAAATAAGTTTTAGTATATTTTGGTTTCAAATTCTTCAACTTGATTCGCGTAATAACCAGCTTTCTTTTTAATTGATTCTAAAATTTGTTTTGCTTTTTCTTTGTTTCCCATTTGGAAGTAACTTTTAGCTAAATACCATTCAGATTCTTCGTTGAAATTGGAAAATTCAGATTTTAAGCAATTTTCAAAACATTGAATGGCTTTATCAGAATCTTTCAGGTTATAATAACATAAACCAGCATAAAAATTGGCATTTATATCATCTGGATAAGTTTTTAAAATTACTTCAAAACGGGTTAGTGCTTTTTTAAAATTACCTTTTGAAAAGAGTGCAATTGATTTATCAAGGTATTCGATATATGGAATGTCTATAGATTTCCATTCTGCTTCTTCATCTGTTTGGGCTGATTCCATTTCTTTATTCGCAGGTGTTCCGGTAATGATTAATTGCTTGGTTTCAATGATCGGTTTTGAACGATATTCTCTATAATCAACTAATTTCATATCACTTAAGTAAATTTCTTTTGCTTTAAAAGTACGTTTCGAAATTTCTTTAACAATTGGAATTGATTCAATTTTTTGTTTCGGTAAAGGTTCGATTATGTCGTTGTTTTGTTTTAAATAACTTTCTTTTTTTAAATCTTCTTTTTTTTCAAAATCTTGAGAAATTGTCTGCGGTTTAATTTGCTTATGTTCTGGAATTTCCTCTAAAACTTCTATTTGTTGTGGTATAAGAATATCGGTTTCTTCTATTTTTAAGGCTATTTTTGGAGGATTGAATCCCTGTTTTTTATGAATTAACGAAATTGTATTTTCGTTTTTAACATAGAAAACAAGAAAAGTGATACATACAAACGTTATGATGGATAGAGAATAAAGGGTATTGAAAGATCTTGGTTTGAATTGTTTATCTAATGAGGCCATATTTTCTATTCCAACGGAAGCAGCTTCCCAACCTTCTAGAGCATCTGTGTCAAAGTCAGAATGCAAAGATTTTGCTTCTATTGCGTGTTTACTGCTTTCCGATTTTGTTTCTCTGTATGTTGAAATGTCTTCTCGAGAAAGTGAAGAATTGATGTTATTTTTATTATTTTTCATTTTTAAATTCCTTTAATTCCTCCAGTTGAATTTTGATATTTCGTTTTCCATTTTGAATGAAACTTTTGACTTTCATAAGTGGAATTTGTAAAAAATCACTTATTTCTTGATAAGATTTTTCTTCCAGAAAGAAAAGTTGAATGCACTTTTTTTGTTCTGGTTTTAAGTCATCTATAGCTGATTCAAGTAGTGAAATTTGTTTTTCTTTTACCAGGATTTCGTCTTTTTCTTCTTCGTTTGACAGATGGATTGGTAGGTCAGAAATAAATGCTTGCCCCTTTTTTCTTAAAAGCTGAAAACATTCATTTTTTGTAACGATGTACAGCCAAGATTTGAAAAATTCAATGTGGTGTTTACATATTTTTAGAGGTAATTCTTCAAAAATTTTAGAAGAAACATCTTGCGCATCTTCAATTTTCTTTAAATATTTCAAGGATGTTCCCATAACCAAATGCCCATAACGTTCATATAAAATTCCAATACAAATAGATAATTGCTTCTGTTTGTAAAGCAAAATCAATTCCTCATCGGACATTTGTTTATATTTTTTTCGTTGTAATTGAAACATATTTTACTTTAGATGGAACGAAGCTACTAATTCCATAAAAAGAAATGAATTTTTAATTAAAATAATTATATTTATAGGTAATCTGAGTGCAAAATTTTACTTGGCTCAGTTTGTTAGCTTTAAAAAATCTAATTTCTATTTGGTATGAAAAAAATTGCATTAATTACATCCGGAGGAGATTCACCAGGAATGAACGCATGTATTCGTGCGGTAGTGAAAACTTGTTTGCATTATAAAATTACACCTTTTGGTATTTTTGATGGATTTCAAGGGATGATAGATGGTCGCGGATTTGAAATGTCATATTTAGATGTTGATAATATTATCCAAAGAGGAGGTACCATTTTAGGTACAGCAAGGTGTAAGGAATTCATGCAAGTTGAAGGAAGATTAAAGGCAATCGCTTATTTAAAATCTGAAAATATTGATGGCTTGGTCGTTATTGGTGGTGATGGTTCTTTTACTGGAGCATATCATTTAGGGCAAGAAATGAATATTCCAATTATTGGATTGCCAGGAACAATTGATAACGATATTTATGGTACGGATCATACAATAGGTTATGATACTGCTTTAAATACAGTGATGGAAGCAGTTGATAAAATTAGAGATACTGCTGCGAGCCATCATCGTATTTTTTTTATTGAAGTAATGGGGCGTGATGCTGGTTTTATTGCTTTAAATTCAGCTATATCCTCAGGAGCAGAAAATGTACTGATTCCTGAAAAACACATGGACATTGAAAAGTTAGTTCGTGATATTAAAATTCATAACAAAGGGCGTCGAGGATCTATAATCATGGTCGCAGAAGGTGATGAATGGGGAGGAGCAATAGAATTAATGGAAAAAGTGAAGCCTTTTTTACCTGATTACGATTTACGATATTCAGTTTTAGGTCATATCCAAAGAGGAGGGAGTCCATCCGCATGGGATCGAATTATTGCAACTAAAATGGGGTCTTATGCTGTTGAATTGTTAATGAATGGAGATACTAATTTAATGGTAGGAATTCAGGGAGATAATTTAGTAACCTGTTCAATTGAACAAGGAATTAAAGAAAATGCTTCTCCAAATTTAAATAGTATTAAATTACTGGCTAAATTGAGAACAAAATAAAAAATTGTAAATAATTGATCTAACTTTAAGATTTTTCTAAAATTATTTGATGAACAGATTTCATTGAATTTTTCATTCAAAAAAGGAAAGTTTTTCAGTAATAATAGACTGAAATTTAGCTTTACTGAAACGTCATGTTCTTAAAAAAAACGTAAGGAATTTTAGTAGAAAAGGCTCAAAATATTGAAGTCATAATATATTGAAGTTTCTTATTATTCGGAATTTGGATTTTTTTTCTATTTATCTTTCTATTTTTGTTTTTTTTATATCAATTATGGAATTTATTTCTCAAGAATTAGACACTTATGTTTGTTCGCATACCGATGCAGAATCTTTGTTGTTGCAAGAATTAAATAGAAAAACACATGTTAATGTTTTAAATCCGCGAATGCTAAGTGGACACTATCAGGGCCGTGTTTTGAGTATGATTTCCCAAATGATTCAGCCAAAAACAATTTTAGAAATCGGAACTTATACAGGATATTCAGCATTGTGTCTAGCAGAAGGATTAATTGAAAATGGAAAATTATTTACAATAGATGTCAATCCAGAATTAGAAGAATTTGTTGATTCTTTTATTCAACGATCACTATATAAAGATAAAATAGTTCAATTAATAGGAGAAGGTTTAAAAATTATCCCAGCATTGAATGAAATGTTTGATATTGTTTTTATTGATGCTGATAAACGGAATTACGCGAGCTATTACGATATTGTTTTTGATAAAGTGAAAAAAGGTGGTTATATCATTGCTGATAACGTACTATGGTCCGGAAAGGTAACTCAAGAATATGATAAGTCAGACTTAGATACTAAAATATTAAAGGATTTCAATACAAAAGTTCAAAATGATTCACGTGTCGAAAATGTCTTGTTGCCAATTAGAGACGGATTGATGGTTGCACGGAAATTGATTTAAATTCTTAACAATGTGATTGAAATGTGTTTTTTACCAAAAAAATATATGTCGATGCAACCTTAATCGATTTAGTATAGTCTATCTTTGTGTAAAACTACATATTATGAAACTCTTATTATTGCTACATGTAATTTTTTCGGTATTTTATATAAATTCACAATGTTCTGGCAATGAGCCTTTGGTTGACTTAGGGAATGATACGATTCTTTGTCAAGGGCAAACATTGGCTTTATCCGCTCCTACAGGATATGATTTATATTCGTGGTCAACGAATGCCACAACTCAAAGTATTGATATAAATTCACCAGGTGTATATTTTGTTCACGCAACGATATTGGCAGGAAATTCGGAATTGGTTGTTAATGGTGATTTTGAAGCTGGCAATACTGGGTTTTCGTCTAATTATACTTATGTTTCAACTACAGGACCAACAGCTTTGTGGGACCCAGGGTATTATGCTATTGGCACAAGTCCAAATAATTACCATTCAAATTTTTATAATTGTGCAGATCATACGACTAGTACAGGAAAAATGTATATTGCTAATGGAGCAGATATTCCAAATACAACAATTTGGTCTCAAACAATTACTGTAACACCTAACACAAATTATAATTTTTCAGCGTGGGTATCAAGTGTTGAAAATACATCAGCACCCGCAATTTTACAATTTTTTGTTAATGGTATTCAAATTGGCAACGTCTTTTCGCCATCTAGTACCGGGTGTACTTGGTCTCAATTTTATAATTTATGGAATTCTACTTCAAGTACGAGTGCAGTTATCTCTATTAAAAATCAGAATACAACTTCTGCTGGAAATGACTTTGCTTTAGATGATATTTCTTTTAAACCTTATTGTGTTAATTCTGATACTATTACTGTTATTTATGATACTTTGTCTGTCGATGCAGGACCAGACTTAACATTTTGTGATTATGAGCCATTACAACTTGTAGGAAGTACAAATTATCCAATGGCAACTTTGTCTTGGAATACTTTGGAAACAACTTCAATAATTACCCCAACTGTTTCAGGTCAATATACTATTACAGCAATCTCTCCTAACGGCTGTCAAAAAAGCGATGCAGCTCAAGTTCAAATTAATCAATCTCCAACAGCTCAATTTTCTGCAAGCCCGCAAACTGGAATCGTTCCATTATCTGTGAATTTTACAAATGAAAGTCAAGGAGGTATTATTTATTATTGGGATTTTGCAAATTCAAATTTAGATACTACGATAGATTTATCGAATGTTAATACAATATATACTAATTTAGGGGATTACAATGTCGAATTGATTGTTGTCGATATTAATGGTTGTCAAGATACTTCTAAAGTTTTGATCATTGCTATCGATCCTGTTGCACTTGAAACAGCAAATGTTTTCACTCCGAATAATGATGGTGTAAATGATGTTTATCAATTTAATATGGTTAATATCAAAACAATTTCTTTAACTATTGTAAATCGATGGGGAGGAGTTATTAAAGAGATAACAGATCCTAATATAGGTTGGGATGGAAAAAATTCTGCAGGAAATAATGCTTCAGATGGCGTTTATTTTTACATTTTTGAAGCGAAAAGTATTCAAGAAGAAAGTTTTAAAGGTCATGGTTTTATTCATTTGGTTCGATAGATTTGAATTAAAGTTTTATGTTTTTTTATGTTTGAGTAAAACGGAATCCAAACTAATTCGAGATATTTGAGCTAAGTCAATGGTGTCCGGGTTAATTCGAATGTCTGAGCTAATTCGAGATGTCTGAGCTAAGTTAATGGTATCTGAGTTAATTCGGAGATGTCTGAGCTAAGTCGATGGTGTCTGAGCTAAGTCGAAGACACCATTTTATTTTAGATAAATAATTTTCTATCCAAATTCAACCATTCTAATGTTGAAGTTGAAAAAATATTTGTTTGATCTTCAATGCTTAAATTGCTTTCTTCGATGAATTTACCGAATTCTAAATCTCCTAAAGGAAATGGATAATCTGTTCCGAAACAAACACGTTTGCTTCCTTGCATTTTTAGTATGTATTCTAAGGCATCTATGTCGTGCGTAATACAATCAACCCAAAATTTCCCAACATATTCTCTTGGATTTACTTTATTGTCGATTGCAACTAAATCTGGTCTGCAATTAAAGCCATGTTCAATTCTACCTAATGTTGGTAAGAATGAACCTCCAGCATGAGAAAAACAAACTCTTAAATTTGGTAAACGCTCTAATACACCCCCGAAAACCATCGAACAAGCGGCACGAGAAGTTTCAGCTGGCATCCCAACCAACCAAGGCAACCAGTATTTTTCCATACTGTTGAAACCCATCATTTGCCAAGGATGGATCATGACAGCCATATCTAATCGTTCACATGCTTCGAAAATTGGAAAGAATTTTTCTTCACTTAAATTTTCATCGTTGATGTTTGAACCAATTTGAATTCCAACATGACCAATAGCTTTTGCACGTTCTAATTCTTGAATAGCCAATTGTGGATCTTGCATTGGAATAGTTGCTAATCCAATATAATTCTTAGGATATTTTGCAATTAAATCTGCAATGTGATCATTTAAAAATTGAGAAGTTTGTAAACAATCTTGAGGCTTTGCATTGTAAGAAAACATTACTGGAATCGTACAAACAACTTGTACCTTCGTCTGAAAATCTTCATATTCAGTAATACGAATATCTTCATCCCAACAATTTTCTTTGATACGACGGAAAAATTTCCCGCCTTGCATCATGTCAGCAGTTTTATCTTCGTTATGATTTAAAAAAATAAAATCCCCATAGCCAAATTTTTTAGTCCAATCCGGTAAGTTTTTTGGAATGATATGGGAATGCATATCAATTTTTAACATTTCGTTTAGTTTTATACAAATGTAGTTTTTTTAATGATATATCCATGTGATTATAAGTAGAAGTCATGTTCCAATTTATCGAATTTCATCTGATTTGTATAAAAATATTGGATGATATAGTTCGTTTGAAATGATATTTTTAAAATATTAAAATAATATAAATTTAAAAAGGTTGTATTGTTTTTAATATGTTGATTTTTAATTATTTGACATTTTAAAATGTGTTTATAATTAGCTATAAGTATAATTTCCAATATACTTATAGCTAATTATAACTAATGAAAACTCATTTCAATTATCCATATATTGCGCTTTGAATTTATAAATTTATCTTTGCAACAAATTATTTGAATAAATGGCACAAAAACCTGCAATTCCAAAAGGAACGAGAGACTTTTTACCAGTTGAAGTAGCAAGAAGAAATTATATTTTTGATAATATAAAGAAATCATTTAAAAAATATGGTTTTGCACCGATTGAGACACCTTCTTTTGAACTTTCATCAACATTGATGGGGAAATATGGAGAAGAAGGAGATCGTTTGATTTTTAGAATCTTGAATTCTGGAGAAAAAATGAAAAAAGCAGATATTGAAGCATTACAAGCTGACAATCTTCCTCGTTTTGCAAACTCTTTAGCTGAAAAAGCATTACGCTATGATTTAACTGTTCCTTTCGCTCGTTTTGTGGTACAACATCAAAATGATTTATCTTTTCCATTTAAACGCTACCAAATTCAACCAGTATGGAGAGCAGATCGACCGCAACATGGTCGTTACCAAGAATTTTTTCAATGCGATGCTGATGTGGTTGGAAGTGATTCATTGGTTTATGAAGTTGATTTTGTGATGTTGTTTGATGAAGTATTAACTTCATTGGGTATTCCTGATTTCACAGTAAAAATTAATAATCGTAAAATCTTATCTGGAATTGCTGAAGTTAGCGGTGAATCAGATAAAATTATTGACATCACAGTAGCAATTGATAAATTAGATAAAATTGGTGAAGATGGTGTTATTAAAGAATTACTAGAAAAAGGAGTATCTGAAAGTGCCATTTCAAAAATACAACCTTTGTTTACCATTACAGGCTCAACGGAAGAACGTTTACAACAAATGAAAACCTTTTTAACTAAAAGTGAAATTGGTTTAAAAGGAATCGAAGAATTAGAATATGTTTTAGCACAAGTGAATGAATTGGGTGTTCAACGTGCAACAATTGAATTTGATGTGACACTTGCTCGTGGATTGAATTATTACACCGGAGCTATTTTCGAAGTAAAAGCGAATGGTGTAAAAATGGGGAGTATCTGTGGAGGTGGAAGATACGATGATTTGACAGGGCTTTTCGGAATGAAAGGAATGTCAGGAGTTGGGATTTCTTTCGGTGCAGATCGAATATACGACGTGTTGACGGAATTAAAATTATTTCCAAAAGAAACAGATTTAGGATTGACTTTGTTGTTTGTTAATTTCGGAGAAAATGAACAAGCGCATTGTATGAAATTAGTTCATCAATGCCGTAAAGCTGGAATCGATTCTGAAATTTATCCTTCAAATGCAAAAATGCAAAAACAAATGAAATACGCAAATGACCGAGGTGTTCAATATGTTGCCTTAATTGGTGAAGAAGAAATGAATAAAGGAATTGTGAATATAAAAAACATGGAATCAGGAGAGCAGATTGCTTTAGAGACAGAAAAACTAATCTCTTTTTTCCAAAAATAATTAAACAAAAGAGACTATGAAAACGACACAAATAGACAATAGATGGATTTCTTTAACAGAAGTTGATCAAATACTAAATGAAAATTATCAATTAGTTTTAGCTGATAATGCTCGTGCTGCTATTCAAAAGTGCAGAACATATTTAGATGAAAAAGTTGCAAAAAATGAACGTTTAATTTACGGTGTCAACACGGGATTTGGTTCATTGTGTAATACTGCAATTTCAAACGAAGATTTAGAGCAATTGCAAACAAACCTAGTTCTTTCCCATGCATGTGGAACAGGGGAAGAAGTTCCGTCTGAATTAGTAAAACGAATGATTTTCTTAAAAGTTTTAGGGATCTCACACGGACATTCAGGCGTACAAGTGGAAACGGTAGAACGTTTAATTTTCTTTTTCAATAATAACATCTTACCTGTTGTTTATCAACAAGGTAGTTTGGGTGCTTCTGGAGATTTAGCTCCTTTAGCGCATTTATCGTTGCCTTTGTTCGGTGAAGGGGAAGTGTATGTTGACGGAGTGAAAATGCACAGTTCTGAAATGATGAAAAAATTCAACTTAGAACCGATTGTATTACGTTCCAAAGAAGGATTAGCTTTATTGAATGGAACGCAATTTATGAGTACTTACGCTTCTTATTCTGTTTCAAAAGCATTTCAATTATTCAAACAATTCAATGAGGTTGCAGCCATTTCTTTAGATGGTTATGATGGAAGAATTGAACCTTTTGGAGTTTCAGTAAATGGAATCCGTAATCAAAAAGGTCAAATTAAGGTTGCTGAAATCATGCGTGAATTATTAGCTGGAAGTGAAATAATTGCACAAGGAAAAGCCCATGTTCAAGATCCATATTCGTTTAGATGTTTGCCTCAAGTTCATGGAGCTTCGTTAGACGCAATTGAATACGCGAAAGAAATTGTGGAACGTGAAATCAATGCTGTTACTGATAATCCAACGATTTTCCCTGATGAAGATGATGTTGTTTCTGCAGGTAATTTCCATGGACAGCCTTTAGCAATTACAATGGATTTCTTAGCAATTGCTTTAGCTGAATTAGGAAGTATTTCTGAAAGAAGAGTTTATAAATTAATTTCAGGAACAAGAAATTTACCAGCATTTTTAGTTGCAAATCCAGGATTAAATTCAGGATTTATGATTCCACAATATACGTGTGCTTCGATTGTAAGTCAAAACAAACAATTGTGTATGCCTGCAAGTGTTGATACGATTGATTCTTCAAACGGACAAGAAGATCATGTGAGTATGGGAGCAAATGCAGCAACTAAATTATACAGAGTGGTTCAAAACTGTTTTACGATTCAAGCAATCGAAATCTTAAATGGAACTCAAGCATTAGAATTCAGAAGACCTTTAAAATCTTCAAAACGAGTAGAAGAAATAGTTGCGAAATATAGAACAATTGTACCATTTGTAGAAAAAGATAAATACTTGCAACCTGAAATTGCTAAGTCGAGAGACTTTGTAGTTGCTGGATTTTAATTAGTTTAAACCATAAAAGTGTCGAATATCAAAAGACTGAATTTCATTCAAATTCATAATAAGCCTGTTTATGGGCTATTCCTGTAATTTGATGCTTTTTGACATAAACTTGATATTCATGAATATCAA
>JACOTM010000042.1 GCA_016178305.1 Flavobacteriia bacterium
AAATTGAACCAATAAAAAAAAAAACAAAAAGTGGATTGTAACTCCAGGAGATGGAAAAGAAATGACTATCCGAATAATTTCGAAGAATGGAGAGAAGATTTATAATTATCCATATAGAGTTTCAAACTTACCAAGTTTAAAGTTATTTTGGGGATTTTGTGATGGTTCAATCAATGCAACAAGTGAAGAAGTGTTTTTAACAATAAAATATGGTGAATCAATATTACTTAAATCTCCTAATATTGATATTCTTGAATGGAAAGTGAATATTGGAAATGATTCAATAATCGGAAAAGGTAACCTTCTGTCGAATGAAGTGATAAAGTTAATTTCAATGCAGAGTTCACAAATTGTAAATGTGAAAATTACAGTAAAGTCAATAGATGAAAAAAATCAGACGCAATTTTATACAAATTATTTTAAAGTAGATAATGAGTATTCAAATTCAGTAAATGCAATTAAATGTAAAATCACAATCATAGACAAAAATGAAAATAATGTAAGTTTGTTTGATTCTTCAAATCCTCAAAGTTTCATTTCCTTATTAAGCTCAAATTTTATTCAATCACCTTCTTTTATGAGTCAAGAAACAATAAAAAGGATTGAGGAAAGTAAGGAAGCGAGCTCATTAATAGAATACAAAAGTGAAAAGTATTACTATCCTTTAGTTGAGACAAATAGAAATAATTTAAATTATGGAAAAAGGAAAGTGGATGAGAATGGAGAATTTGTGATGCCTGAACCAAAAGTATTAAAATATGATTTAAGTGGAATAGATAGGATTATCGTTTTTGAAGATACAGTTCAAAATCCAATAACTTATGAAAAATACGTTGGAATTTCTCATATTGGTTTAGCTAAAAAATATAAGGGATTAGAGAAATACGATATTGTATTAATTTTCCCTTTTGACCAATTCAATACTATGGATGGATATTCTTTGAGGGAATTGAAAACAAATCAATTAAAAGTAAATTATGGTTTAAATAATGAAAATAATTTTATAAAAGGAATTGAAAATTTAATTTTGGACGAAGTAAAACGTTTGGAATTAATTGATACAAATTCTAGGGAGTATAGAAGTGAAATTCTTAAAAATTCTATTCATTTTTTTCCTTCATTTAATGAACTAAATGGTTTTGAATATCAATATAGTCCAAATGTTACTATAGGGAAACATATTGTTGAGTCATATTTTTCTTTTGAAAAACCAGATTCTTTATTAAGATATTTTGATTCCGTATCTTGGATTTATGGAGATTATAAATTAAGAAAAATGATAGGAGGGTTTTGTTATTCTGGTGACTTTGAAATAAAAGAATTAGGTAGAGATAAGATTATATATTGGGTACTTACAAACAATTATGAAATTTCAATTGTAAGAAATATACGAAATATTGAAGGATATAAAGCGCCATGTTTTGTTCCTGTTCAACTAATTTATTCAACAAAAATACAGGATAAAAATTATCCATTTTTAGCTATTGATCTTCAAGAAGTAAAAGACTCATTAGGTGAATTATCAAAAGTATTGATGATGCCTATTCCAATTAGTCAATTAGAATGGAAGAAAGAGCTTATAGTTGAAATGGAGAAAAGTAAATTGAAATTTGATTTAAAAAACAAAAAAGATATTAAGCAATTAGATGAAATTTTTTATTTAGATAAAGTTGATGATAAACCCTCTAACTTATTAGGAGTTTGTGTGGGATGTAATTAATATTCTTTCTGCTCAGTAAAATTATAATTTTGTTATACTGTGAACCTATATTTGATGATAGAAAAATCACGTTTGTCCACCATTATTCCTTATTGGTTAAACTAAAGAAATTGATTTATATGATTTCAATTAATGTTCCGTTTACAGTGAATGTTAGCAAGATGAGTGAAATTATTGGAGTTTCTAGACCAGCTTTACTTCATGCTTTGTTTTTACTCGAGAAAGCAAGAATTATAGCATTGGTCAACAAGCCAAATAAAGGGATTGGGATATTAACAAAACCTGAAAAAATCTATTTAAACAATACCAATATTGCAAATGCGCTAACAGATGGCGTGAGTGATGTTGGAACATCTCGAGAAACATTTTTTGTAAATCAACTCAAAGGCTTACATCAAGTTAATTTATCAGAATCAGCAGATTTTTTAATCGATCAAAAATATACGTTTGAAATAGGAGGTAAAAACAAAAAGAAAAAACAAATAGTCGGTTTGGAAAATGCATACATCGCAAAAGAGTCAATTGAATTTGGAACAGGAAATGTGATTCCGTTGTATCTATTTGGGTTGATGTATTGATTGGTGTTATTTAATACCCCTACAGTAAGTATGCGATTAATCGCATACTTACTGTAGGGGGGTAAAGAATTACAAAGGGAATGTTTAATTTTTCCTATTTTTTACCTACTTTTGCACCATTAAAATTTGAAAAAACATGTTTGAAAATCTTACCGATAAGTTTGAGAGAGCGTTTAAAGTATTAAAAGGGCACGGACAAATTTCTGAAATCAACGTTGCTGAGACGTTAAAAGAGGTTAGAAAAGCCTTATTGGATGCCGATGTTAACTTCAAAACAGCGAAAGAATTTACGAATACAGTAAAGGAAAAAGCGTTAGGTAGAGATGTGTTGACAACAGTTTCTCCAGGTCAGTTAATGACGAAAATTTGCCATGAAGAGTTGGTAGAATTGATGGGAGGAAATGAAGTTGAAATTAACTTGAAAGGAAATCCTGGAATCGTTTTAATGTCTGGTTTACAGGGTTCTGGTAAAACTACTTTTACGGGGAAATTAGGTAACTACTTAAAAACAAAAAAAGGGAAGAAAGTATTATTGGTTGCATGTGACGTTTACCGTCCAGCGGCGATAGACCAATTACATGTTCTTGGAGAGCAATTATCGATTGACGTTTATTCTAATAAAGAAGAAAAAAATCCTGTTAAAATTGCGCAAGATGCTATTGTTCACGCAAGAAGCAATGGTTTTAACGTAGTGATTGTCGATACGGCTGGTCGTTTAGCGATTGACGAGCAAATGATGGATGAAATAGCAAGAGTGAAAGAAGCGATCAATCCTTCTGAGACGTTATTTGTTGTGGATTCTATGACAGGTCAAGATGCTGTAAATACAGCGAAAGCCTTCAATGAAAAAATTAATTTTGACGGAGTTGTTTTAACGAAGTTAGACGGTGATACAAGAGGTGGTGCTGCGTTGACAATTAAAACGGTTGTTGATAAGCCAATCAAATTTGTAGGTACTGGTGAGAAAATGGATGCGTTAGATGTTTTCTACCCAAAAAGAATGGCTGACCGTATCTTAGGTATGGGTGATGTTGTTTCTTTGGTGGAATTAGCGCAAGAGCATTACAATGAAGAAGAAGCTAGAAAACTTCAAAAGAAAATTTCAAAAGATCAATTTGACTTCAACGATTTCTTAGCGCAATTGCAACAAGTTAAAAAAATGGGGAATGTCAAAGATTTGATGGGAATGATTCCTGGAATGGGGAAAGCGATGAAAGATGTTGAAATCAAAGATGATGCTTTCAAACATTTAGAAGCAATCATCACTTCAATGACTCCACATGAAAGAGCTAATCCAGGATTGATTAACGTACAACGTAAAAATAGAATTGCAGCAGGTTCAGGAACAAATATTCAAGAAGTGAATAAGTTAATGAAACAGTTCGAGGATACGAAGAAAATGATGAAAATGATGAGTAATCCGAAGAACATGATGCAAATGATGAAACAAATGAAAAATATGCCTGGAGGAATGCCAGGTATGTAATTATAGATTTTAGATTTTGAATTTTGGATTAGGTTTAATTCAAAATTCAAAATCCATAATTGAAAATTATAAATTAAACTCTCCCTTCAAAACCGAATAAACTTCCTGAATCGGTAAGCCTACCACGTTAAAATAAGATCCTTTTAATTCTTTCACACCGATATAGCCAATCCATTCTTGAATACCATACGAACCAGCTTTGTCGAAAGGTTGATAGTTGTTGATGTAAAATTCGATTTCTTCGTTGGTTAATTCTTTGAATGTCACATCTGTTGTAACTTTAAAAACAGATTCTTTCACACTTGAACTAATTACAACGCCAGTAACAACTTGATGTGTCTTATTGGAGAGAGATTGTAACATTCGTTTGGCATCATCGAAGTTTTCTGGTTTTCCAAGGATTTGATTATCGACAATTACGACAGTGTCTGCGCAAAGAATAATTTCATTTTCCTTTATATCAGTTTTTAAAGCATCGGCTTTTTTTTGGGCAATATATTCTGCTACATTAACACAAGGTAAGTCAGAAGGAAAATTTTCATCTGTATCTTTCGTTCTGATTTCAAACGGAATATTAATCCCTTCGATCAACTCCTTTCGACGTGGCGACTTAGAGCCTAAAATTAATTTCTTCATCATAATCCAAAATTCAAAATCTAAAATTCAAAATTAAATACAAGCTAACCAATAAAAAGGCTGTAAAATTCCCAGCAACATGGCAATTTTCAAAAATAAATCAGAACGTTTAAGAGCTGACTTGTTTTGAGCTTTTATGAGATTAAGAATGGAAATGAAATTTAAAATTAAAGCTAAAACGATTGGTAAAAATACTTTCAACGTTTCAATGATTGAACCATTAAAAGTCCCCAACTGATATTGCATAAAAGCAAAAAAGAAAATAGGAGAAAACATTAATGTAAGAATGGCTAACCATTTAGATTTTCTTTTTCCATAAATGATAGGAAAAGTTTTTGCACCTAATACTTTATCTCCTTCAATATCTTCAATGTCTTTAATGATTTCCCTTGAAAAGTTGTTCGCAAAAGCAAAAAATCCCATTAACACAATGAAATTTCCATTTTGAACAATTTTATGAATCCAAAAATTCAACGCATTAGTTGTGTCAATATTGGTTGGGATATGAATGTCAGAATGATAATAAAAATGCACTCCGCAAAGGATCATTACCAAAGCAGTTAAACCTGCAATAACAAAATTTCCAATGATTGGTTTTCTCTTAAAATAAGCACTGTAAAACCAAAGGAGATTTATCGTTAATAAATGAATGAAAACATACCAAAACGTATCGTTACGTGAGCTTAGGTAGATCGCAATAGAGAATGCAACCACATTCAGCATCCAATGAGAAATAATTGCCCATCTTCGTTTGATGTATTTCGTTACAATTAACTTTTCAGGTTTATTGATTCGATCTGCTTTGACATCAAAATAATCGTTGATGATGTTACCTGCAGCTGCGATTAATACTGTAGAGAATACTAATAAAAAGAAATCAATACTTTCTCCTTCTTTAAAAGAAAGGTCCGCAGCAGAAAACTTTTCGTAAACGATTAAAAAGTATCTTGCACTAACCATTGTCAAAGCAATAATTAGCAAATTAATGGGTCTTATTAATCGAATGAAATACATCTTTAACGAGTTGAGTTTTAGTATTATTTAATAATCTTGTATTCTGTTCTACGATTTTTTTGATGTGCTGCTTCTTTCTCTTTTTCAGTTGCCAATTTAGCGATTTCAGCATCAGAAATTCGATTTACTGTTTCTCCGTATCCTTTGTAAGCTAAACGATCAACAGTAATACCTTGAGTGATTAAATAATCGTAAACGGCTTTGGCACGATTACTTGAAAGTGTCATGTTTTCTGCTGCATCTCCTCTGGTATCGGTATGTCCACCTAATTCAATTTTCAACGTTGGATTTAAGACTAAATAATCTCTCAATTTATTCAATTCAACGGAAGATTCCGGACGTAATGTAGCTCTACCTAAATCAAAGAAAACATTGTCCAATACAGTTGGAAGTTCACTCGAAATTGGTACCATTGGTACATCCATGTGAATCGCTTCTAATCCTTCTGGATTGGTCATGTTAAAGTTTTGAGAAAAGAAATTATAACCAGGATAATTCACATTTAAAGCGTAATCATTATTTACAGGTAGAGCAACCATAAATTCCCCCGTTACTTTATCAGCTTCAGAAATGATGACCTCTTTTCCTGTTTTTAAATCAATTAACTGAAATTTGCCAGGGATTGGTTTACGGGTTAAGGCGTCAAATACTAAACCTTCAAAATACAACGTTTTTGTTGGTTTCATTTTTTCAGGCATTTCAAAATAGTAAATGTCTAAATCACCAAAACCACCTTCTCTATCAGAGGCAAAGAATGCAATTTCTCCATCAGGGCCAACCATCAGTGAATTTTCATCTCCATTTGTATTGATAGGATAACCTAAATTGATTGGATTGCTCCAAGATCCATCAGGATTCATTCTTGAAACATATAAATCAGATCCCCCCATGCCTATTAAACCGCGAGAGGCAAAATATAAAGTTTTACCATCAGGATGAATAAAGACAGATTCTTCTTCCATTGGTGTATTGATATTTGAAGGTAATCTCTCGGCAGGTCCCCATGTTGTGCCATCACTTAATAATCTGGATACATAAATATCTGAATTTTTAGGTTCTCCTTTTTTGCTGATTCTTCGAACGAAATAAATTGTTTTTCCATCGGAAGATAATGATGGCTGACTTTCCCATAACATTGTGTTTAATCCTCCTTTTGCGTTATATGGGTCAATCCAATTTTTACCAATTTTTTTAGTGTAAAATAAATCGCAACTACCTTTACCGCTTCTTCCTTGTCCATAATCTGTTGGATTCATAGGGTCTGCACAGGCTACAAAAATCAATGTTCTTCCATCTGGTGCTAAAGTTGGCGCCCCTTCATTTAAAATAGTATTGATATTAGTAGGCATCGGAACAGCATTGGCCCATCTGTTATTTATCAATTGAGTCACGTAAAAATCTTCTTGCATTTGATCAATTGGAGCACGGTCGTCTTTAATTCTTCTGGTAAATAACAATGTTTTACCATCTACGGTAATCGTTGGGAAATATTCTATAACTTGTTGACAAGCTGCTAAGAAATAATATGTAGTTCCGGTTGAAGGATAATTTGGATTGATTGCCACAGCTCTTTTATAATGCTTAACAGCTTCTTCATTGTTGTTGGCATATTCATATAAGCTTGCTATAAACAAATGAGCTTCTAAAAAATTAGAATCTTTTTCTAAAGCTTTTTTTAGATTTTCAATACCAATCGTATAATCTGCTAAATAGGTTTTAGGATTCGGAGAACTTGGATTTTTTGCGGCTTCTTCGTAATAACTTATCGCTTTTTTATTCGTTGTAGAATATGGTTTTTGAGCAACTCCACAAGCTGCGAAAACAAATGTCAATAGTGTTAAAAATAGATACTTCATAATCTAATTATTAAGGGATGTTCATGAATTTGTGTGTCTGTAAAGAAATTCTCCAATTTGGATTCAGTTTTACATATTCTATTATTTCAGGTAAAAAACGTTCTTGTTTGGACCATTCAGGTTGCAAGTACAATTTGCATTCCAAATTTACTTTCGAAGCATGTTCCTCCGCCCATTGAAAATCAGAAGGGTGACTAATTACTACTTTTAATTCGTTGGCTTTTGAATAAGCTTCTTCCGTTGGTTTTTTGAATTTCTTAGGTGAAAAACAATACCAATCAATGTTTCCAATCAATTCATAGCAACCAGATGTTTCAATCGCTGTTTCAATTTTGTGTTCTTTTAATCTGTTGATTAAAGTAGTTAAATCATACATGGCTGGTTCTCCTCCAGTTATAACAACGAATTCAGTACCTGAAAGTAACACTTCTTGGATTAAAAAATCAATTGACAAATTTGGATGTGCGTTTGAATCCCAACTTTCTTTCACATCGCACCAAACACAACCTACATCGCAACCAGCTAATCGAATAAAAAATGCAGCACGACCAGAATAATAACCTTCGCCTTGAATAGTATAAAAATATTCCATGATAGGAAGTTCAACGGAAGTATTTATTTCTTGCTTTGTCATTGCGTTTATAATGTTGTATAATTATCTAATTCATTTATGAATAACTCAAGTTGATCATTTGCATTTGGCCTGAAATTACTTTCAAATTTTACATTTTCAACCCAGTCTTCTGAAGCGTATGAATGTTTTTGTACGATTTCCTGTGAAAATGTTTCATCAAATGTTTCAATTAGCACAAAAATCTCAGCTTTTTTTAATTTTATTTCATCTAAAGATAAGTTGTGAAGAGGTGAGTCATCGGTTATTTTATGTACAATTGTCCATGTTAATGGGAAAAATGTAATTGAATCGGTTTCTAATGTTAATTGAAAATAATCTTTATTGAAATTATTCGTTCCCTCAATTTTATCCAATGAAAGAAATACTTTAATTTTTGAATTCAGTAAAACGTTGTTTCTTAAATTAACGAGTTTAAACATCAATGCTTTTTCATTTTCGAAAGGGGTGATGATTGCATTTTTAGTAAAAGCAATTCGAGAATTGGGTCTTGAAAATCTACCGTAAAGTAATCCAGTAGCTAAAGCAAAAGAAAGTAGCCCAACGAATGCTTCTATCATTGCAATAATTTCTGCCCCTGTTTTCCATGGAGAAACAGAGCCGTACCCAACAGTCGTAAATGTTTGAGTAGAAAAGAAAAATGCACTAAAAAAGGGGGGTTGATTTGTAGGGACACCTCTTAATTGGTCTATACCAATCAGTAAATACAAACTTGTAAAAATAAGATTTATTATAATGTATATGAGCCCTGTAAAAAATAGAAATTTGTATAAAGGGATTTCTAATAAATACTTGTAAAAATCTTGCCAAGGGGTCAAACCACCACGGCGAATGATATTGTATGAACCATCACGATTCATCAATCTATTTAAAGGTTTTTGAAATTTCGAACCTAAACCAGGATCTTTTACTGTCTTCATCCTTACGAAAATAAGGAAAAAAATAGATAGATTCTATAAGTATGTAGATAAAAATCGAATTTAATTCATATCAATCTTCATCCATTGATGCTTTAAGCGATCATGTTCCTTCATGAATTTTTTAACTTTATTCATTGAAATTCGCTTGTTTGATTTTTCTTCTACAATCGTATCAAAAGATTCATGAATCAAAGCCAATACAGGAGAATCCATTAATTGAATTGACGTGTCATCATCAAATTGGTAATTTCGATATAAATCGATGATATTTTCTTTGTCTTCTAAATCTTCTGATGTTGGTTTTTTTAAATATTTCAATTCAACCAAAAAAGGAAGTAACTGAGCACTTAATTCAACGAAGTTGCGTAAAATATAAACAGCTTCATTTAGCTTTTGAATGTGTTTAGTAGTCATAACGCAGAGTTTAATGTTTCTAATGTTATAACGTATTGCTTCTATAAATAGTTGTTTTAAAATAATATTTTTTAACGTTTATTTTGATTTTATTTTTTAATTAATTGATTTTTAATTGTTTATTTTAGTTTTCTGATTTTATTTTAAAGACTGGTCACAATTTTTTTATTGAATTAAAAAATGTATTTATTAAAAATATTCAGGCCATAATAGTTCTTCTTCTTGTACTATTTGCAAAGGTGTTTTATCTTTTTTTTGTTCTAATTCACTTTGATATGCTTCAATAAAATGGTCTATTTGTGTTTTGTCAATTCCCGGCATACAAATAATATGTGAGATTGAATCTTCAGTTGCTAATTGAAATTTTTTACATAATTCAGAAGAAGGTTTATCGAAAACGACAGTAATTGCATTTGTGTTTCTCCAAGCATTAACGCCTAAAATAGTTAATTTTTCTTCGGTATATTTCGCTAATGCTATGCTTTTTTCAACATTATTTTTTAAACCATTTAGCCCCATTTTTTTCAAGGCGTACCATAAAATTAAGGGTGTCAATCCGTTTCTTGATCCAGTGATTGTTGTGTCTTTTGTATCAACATAAGAAATAGTACTTCCAATTCGTTCTTTATGTGAATTTTTGCATAAAACGATTCCACAAGGGATTGGGGAACCAATAAATTTATGTCCAGAAATAGAAATGCTATCAATTCCTTCTTTGAAATCAAATAAAGGTTTAGGAATGTGAAAAGGTGCAATCATACCTAATAAAGCTGCATCACAATGAATATAGTAGTTTTTGAGTGCTAATTTTTTGATTATTTTTTTAACAGATGCCAAATTATCAACAGCTTCTTTCATGGTTGAACCAATATTTAAAAAGAAAATTGCAGGTTGATGTCTTCTAGAAGTTATTGAGCTTTCTAAATCGGTATAATCTATTTCACCATTATCTTGAGCGCGAATTACAATGTTTTGCATGTTTAGTAAATGTAAATTTTTCTTGACGCTGTAATGTGTTGATTCGGAGTAATAAACCATACCATTTGGAAACGCTTCCCGTGCCAGATATAGGCCGTATAGATTTCCCTCACTTCCTCCATTGGTTACATAGCCCCAAACATCATTCTTAGAAGCATTCAATAAATGAGTAAAGAATCCAATAACCTCTTTTTCAATGTTTTTTGTATCAATACCTAGTGAAGATGTTGTAAACGGATCACCAACATTATTAATTTGTAAATTAAGAAAAGGAGCCAACACTTGATAGTCGAAATTTTTAGTTAACGGGTAACCAATATATTCTTCATTTTTTTGAATTAATCGTTCTAATTCTAATTTTAATCTTTCTGAAATTGCTAAATGTGACATTTTTTATTTGTAAAATTAGAATATACCATTCATAATTTTGTATTGTATGATAAATGCAGTAAATAATTTGGTTTTTTGTGTTTTTTGTTTGTTATTTGTATCGATTTTAAGACCTGCAAATTTCAAAAACAAAATAATATTTGGTTTAGTAATTCATATTAATACAAAAGGGTTATGTCGATAAAAATAGATGCAACAGATATTAAGCTTATAAATTTATTACAAGAAGATTGTAAACAGCCGATTAAAGAATTGTCAGAAAAATTAAACCTATCTGTAGCGCCAATTCATGATCGAATAAAAAAGTTAGAGAAAGCAGGTATTATTAAAAGATATGTTGCTATCGTCAATTTAGAATTGATTAATAAACCATTGATAAATTATTGTTCTGTAAGTATTGTGAAACATCACTCGGATGTTTTTGAAGAGTTTACAAAAGCTGTCAGAGAAATGGATGAGGTTTTAGAATGTTATTATGTTTCAGGTAATTATGATTATCTTTTAAAAATAATCTCAAGTGATATGACTGATTATCAGGATTTTATTTTAAATAAATTATCCAAGTTGGAGCATATTGCCAACATTAATACTCAATTTGTAATGAAGCATGTGAAATTTAAAACATCAGTCAGATTATAAATTAGCAAATAAACGTCTATTATTACTGAAAAACTAGCTTTTTTAGAACGAAAAATTCAATAAAATTTGTTCATTAAATCATTTTAGGAGTTTCTGAAATTGGATAACCAATTGTTATTGAGTTTATAGAAGAGTTGAAATTTCTTCTCCGACTAATGAACCAATTGCAACACCCATTCCCCCAAGTCTAACACCAACAGCAATGTTTGGCTTAATTAATTTGATAATTGGTTTTTTTGTTTCGCCTACTCCCATTATACCAGACCAAAAGTGTTCTATTTCATAATTTTGGTCAGGACAAATGACATCTTTTAATAAATTTTTTAATGCATTTTTTATTTGTTCTGTTTGTAGGAAACTTGTTGTTGTTTCTCCTTCAAAATCTAAATTTCTACCTCCACCTAGTAAAATTCGATTGTCAATATTTCTGAAATAATAATATCCTTTTTGATAATGAAAAGTTCCTTTTAATTTTAAATTTTCTATAGGTTTGGTGATTAATACTTGTGCTCTTGCAGGTTTTACATCTTCGTTGGGTAAAAATTGTTTAGCAAATCCATTCGTGCAAATAGCTATTTTTGAAGCTGAAATAATACCGATATTAGTTTCAATTTTACACTTATTTTCAAAGTTTTCAATAGTTTTTGCTTCAATTCCGAATAAACAATAAATGTCTTTTTGAAGCGCTAATTGGTGGAATCGGCTAATCATTTTACCCGTGTTTATTTGCCCTTCCAAACGGTTGTAAAAACTAGATTTGATTCCATTTAATCCAAATTTTTTGCCCGTGGAGTCATCAATTGAATAAATATCTTTTTCATTTGTAATTTCAAATGTTTTTTGATTGATATAGGCTAATTTATCGATAGTTTCATTGTAAATGTTAATTTCATTTGTATTTTCAGTAATCAAATCCCAAGAACCATTTACTTGTAAATCTAAATTTTCAACACCGATGATCGATTTTAATTTTTGCAATCCTCGCCATCTCATTTCAACAGTATTCCAAACATCATTTTCAGAAATATGGGTTAAATCATCGACTAGTTCAGTTGCGCTTCCAAAACAAGAAAATCCAGCATTTTTGGAACTGGCTCCAGTGGGTAAAAAGCCTCTTTCAATAATTAAAATTTTAGCCTTTGGGTATTTTTTTCGAAGTTCTAAGGCGGCGCTAAAACCAACTATTCCTGCTCCAATAATTAAGAAATCAACATTTTTTAAATAAGTGTCTATTTCCCAGTAACTTAAATCGTTAATTTTTAGCATAATTCTTGTTTTCTATTTTGAAAATCGTAACGACTTTTTTACGATATTTGTTTTTTATTAAATTTAATTAAACCAAAACTGTATCTAGTTGTACAGATTTACGTTTATACCAAAGATATGAAATTATTTATACTTATATTTTGTTTGTTAGTTAGTGTTTTGGGTTTTTCTCAGGATCTAAAATATAAATTTTCAGGAACGATAACAAATTCTGATTTAAATAAAAAAGAAGCTGGAGTAAAAGTTTCTGTATTAGTAAATGGTACAGAAGTGGCTTCAGGAGTTACAGGATCAAATGGGAAATATAGTTTTACTTATGATGCACCAATTAAAGCAAAATTTGTAATAGTTTATTCTAAATCTGGATTTGTAACGAAGAAAATAAATTTTGAAGGGTCAAAAATGAATGAAGAAGATGTTTTACCAGGAGCTTTAGTAGAGTTGCCAGGTGATGTTTCAATATTTTCTGAGAGACCAGGAGTAGATCTATCATTTTTAAATAATGAACCTTATGTTGTTTTGTTTTGGGATCCCAATCAAATGGGAGTCGTACCTGATATGGCAGCTTATAATAAAATGAAGAAAAAGGTTGATGATTTACTTGCTAAAGCACCAGCAGTACCGAATGAGGATGATGCTAAATTTACAGAAGCTGTAAAAGGAGGAGACGCTTTATTCTCTGAAAAAAAATACCAAGAAGCAATGGTTAAATTTGAGTTAGCTAATTCAATTAAGCCAAAAGAAAAGTATCCTACGGATAAAATTATTGAATGTGAAAAATTATTAAGAT
>JACOTM010000043.1 GCA_016178305.1 Flavobacteriia bacterium
AAAACAGAGGCACACGGCACTTTAGATAATAATGGAGAAGCTGTTGTAGAATTGCGACAAAAAAACAGAACTTATAGTGTTCGTGTAGTAGAACCAGCAAATACTTGTTACAACAAACAAATTACGCAATATTTTGATAGTAAATATGATGTGAATGGGGTATTTACTTTTGAGTTTGCAGAGTGTGCTTATTTCAAATTAGATATTAATAATGTAAACTGTTCAGGTCCAACAGATAACTTTAAACTTTATTATATGGGCAGACAAGTAGCAGATCAAGGTTCAAACATTGTTGGAGCGTTATCTTTAGAAGGAGATGGATGTTTTAACTATGTTGGAGATTCATTTTCGTCAGTTCCGATTGGTAAAATGATGTGGAAGTGGGTAGTTACAAGAAATGGTAATACAACAACATTTTTTGACACTATAAACTTTTTACCAGAAGAATATAAGGTTTATCATATTAATTACTAATGAAGTTTTATTTATTGATCATATTTTTTCTAGCGACTTCCTGTGGTAAAAAACGTACAATACATATTATCGCTAAAAACGCCGCAACGGAAGTACGCTATGCAGGTTTAGAATATTTTGTAGTTTCATCCCGTACAGGTGCTAATGGGGAAAAATATAAAACGGAGGCACACGGCACTTTAGATAATAATGGAGAAGCTGTTGTAGAATTGCGACAAAAAAACAGAACTTATAGTGTTCGCGTAGTAGAACCAGCAAATACATGTTACAACAAACAAATTACGCAATATTTTGATTCAAAATACGATGTAAATGGGACATTTACTTTTGAGTTTGCTATGGTTAACTACAAGTGAATCGAATTCTTTTATAACTCAAACAGGGTGTTTTCAATTTGATGGCGATTATTTTTCTTTGCCTATGGGTAAGTATAAATACGAATGGGAAGTTACAAAAAATGGAACAACTACTTATCATGATTCAATATTTAACTTAGTTGAAAATCAACATTTTAATTTCACAATTAATTATTAATGAAACAAATATTCTTTTTAAGTATCTTTTTACTTTTAATAGCGACTTCCTGTGGAAAAAAACGCACAATCCATATCATTGCTAAAAACGCCGCAACAGAAACACGCTACGCAGGTTTAGAATATTTTGTAGTTTCATCCCGTACAGGTGCTAATGGGGAAAAATACAAAACGGAGGCACACGGTACTTTAGATAATAATGGAGAAGCTGTTGTAGAATTGCGACAAAAAAACAGAACTTATAGTGTTCGCGTAGTAGAACCAGCAAATACCTGTTACAACAAACAAATTACGCAATATTTTGATTCAAAATACGATGTAAATGGGACATTTACGTTTGAGTTTGCCGAATGCGCATCTTTACAGATAAATATTAAGTAAATTTATTATGATTTCAATATTTTAAGTCTTTTCCTCTCAAAACGCGTTAAGTTTTTAAGAAATAAAGATCCATTATTACTGAAAATCTTGCCTTTTTTGAGTAAAAAATCCAATAAAATTATTTGATGTTACTTTTTTCCCAAGATTCGTTATACAGATGAAAATCAATAAAATTGAATCTTATGGAGGCCAAATTTCTACATTTCACAATTCTATCAATTACTTTCTTTCTTGTTCAATTTTCAAGTTGGGCGCAATGCGAATCGATTGTGGTGATCAAATTGAACAATAATAAGGGTGGTGTTTATTCAGGTCAAAATGTTGAATTAAAAAGTCAAAATGATGGTAAAATCTATAAAATGACGAGCGATTCCAAAGGTGAAGTGATATTTCAAGTTCCCTGTGATCAACGTTTTGATTTAACGATTGCCAATTACACACGAAAAGAAGAATTAAATTCTCCCTCAATTAGCGGAGCAGAATCATTTGAAGAATACAGTTATTCTCCAGACATGGCTCTAAAAGACAAAATGATGGCTATGAGTGAAGCAGATAAAACAAAATTGGATAATCAATTGAAGAGCCTTCCCGATACTATGAAAATATTTAAATCTCAAATGCCCAAACCGTTGATAGTAGATGGTTTTATGCAGTATTTTATCATCGTAAAAAATCTTGAAAATAAACCTTTAGCAAATGAGAAAATAATAGTTTCAGGAAAGAAGCGAAACAAACATTTCAAAGGAGAAACAGATGCCACAGGAAAGATTCAATTGTATTTACCAAAAGGAGATGTTTATACCGTTAATTTTAAATACCATAAAAATTATTATTCCCATGAAATTGCTTACACAATAGGAACTGGAACTGGGAGCATGGAATTGATCTACATGGGAACAGAAGAATATTTGAGAAGAAAAAAAATCGAAGAAGAACGCATCAAAGCGGAAGAAAAACGGCTTGCTGAAGAGAAAAAACGCTTTGAAGAATGGTGCAAAGCAGAAAAACTATCTCGAGAAGAAGGATTAAAACGTAAAATGAAAGAACTGGAAGATCAGCAGGAAACACTCAAACAAGGAATCGTTTACAAAGTGCTCAATCGCAATAATTGGTCGGAAAAACTGATTGTATGTGATTTAACTGGCAGTATGATGCCGTATGCTTCTCAATTGGCCTTGTGGTATCAATTAAATTTAGCGAAAGAAAAAAACTTACAATTTGTATTTTTCAATGACGGAGATAATCAAATGGATAGTCAAAAACAAATCGGTTCAACTGGAGGAATCTATTACCAAAAAAGTAAAGGATTAGACAGTTTGACAACTATGATGAATTATGTTCAATTTAAAGGATATGGGGGAGATTGTCCTGAAAATAATATGGAAGCCTTGATAAAGGGAGTCAAATTAGCAAATCCCTATAAAGAATTAGTGATGATAGCGGATAATTATGCACCCGTTAAAGACATTGAACTCTTGAAAAATTTCAATAAACCGGTACACATTATTTTATGTGGTGTAAGCGATCAAGTGCTTCTAGATTATTTATTAATTGCTTGGAAAACAAAAGGAACGATTCATACCATTGAAGAAGATATTGTCAACATCGCAAACATGATGGAAGGTCAATCAGTCAAAATCAATGGTATAATATATAAAATTATGGGCGGTGAATTTGTGCGAATTGGTAAAGCATAGAAATCATCAAAAATATTTTTCAAATCTGTTAAAAAATATAGAAAATTTCAAATAACTGAAAAAATTACAACTATGCTTAGAAACGTTTATTTTTTTGGTTTTAAAAATTTAGCCGCATTGAAAAGGTTTGAATTTCCTTTAGGAATAGAAAGCGAAATCCAATTTGTATCACAAATCATTTTTCCAATAAATACAATTTGTCCAACATGATAAGGATAATGTGCAAGTTGCCTATTGATGGCTTCTGTAACAGTATGACTTTCATTTCGAATGTAAATAATTTTTGTTAAATCTTCTTCTTTTAAATTTTGAATTACTTGAAAAAAGCATTCCCAGCCACTGTTCCATTTTTCAATTAATTCCGATTTCGTTTGAATATCATTTTCAAATTCCGATTCTCTGTTTCGCCATTCTTTTTCACCATCAGAAGTGTAAAAATCAGTCCATCGAGATAACATATTGCCATAAAGATGCTTCACAACAGTTGCAATAGAATTACTTTCTTCATTAAACTTCCAAAAAAGTTGTTCCTCTGTGAGTTGAAGAAATGTTTTTTCACCAAGTAATTTATAATACTCGAATTGATTATGAATGCTTTGGATGTAGTTGACCATTTCCATTATTTTAGTTGTAATTCTTTAATAAAATTTAATTCTAAAGTTAACCAATCTTTTTTTATTTGATAAGGATATTCTTCATATTTTGCATTATCTTCATTGATTGTATAACCTTTTGAAAAGTCACTAATTGCTTGATTAATTAAATCAATTGCTTCATTGTTTCTATTTTGGAGTTCTAAAAGTTGAGCTTTATAGTATTTAGGATCTGGAAATTCTTTATAAAAACCTAAAACTTTGTCAAAAAACACAATTGCCTCCTTATTGTTTCCTTGTTCCATTTTGATAATACCCAAATAAAAGTATTCGACAAAATGTCCAGACCCCCATTTTTCTTCACTGTAGTGAATTGAGTTTTGCAAATATTCTTCTGCTTTGTCAAATTGATTGAGCTGTAAATAACTTAACCCAATGTAAAAATCGTATGAATGATCCATTACAAACCCTATTTTGTGTTTTGTTTTCAATTCTTCAAAATCAGCAATCGCTTCTTTATGCGATTTAACAAATATGCATTTAATGAAAGCTCCATACTCAAAATAATGATCTGTGTTATCATATTTAATAGCACTATCTAAATATTGCAATCCTAATTCGTACTTTTTTTGTTTAAATAAAGGCATTGCTTTTTGCTGCCAGATATATGCAATATCTGATTTTTCCATTAATATACTATCCAGATATTTTTGTCTATCTTGAGAAAAAAGACGAATATCATTTAATTTATCTAAATAATGTTGAATTTTTAAGGTATCAAATTGTTGATTAATCTCTGAGTTTTGAGCAAACGTAAAAAAAGGTATCAGGAACAGAAAAAAAGTTTTCATATAAAAGGTTTTAATTCAAAACTAAGAATTAATTTGAATTGTACTGGAATTAAATATTATTTTGAGGGACTCATTGGAAAATTAAATCTAAAATTATTCAACCTTTGTCTCAAAATTTCGCTTCATTATCGAAAATTATCGTTTGTCCTTTTTTTGACTTGAACCCAAAAAGAAAGCATTGCTTTTGAAGACTAAGCAATAGTGATGGAACAAGACTTGAAAAATAATGATTCCTTCCAGGCTAAATAATAGAACAACGTAATAGTTCATTTTAAAAAATAATTTAACTTTGAAAATAAAAGAATGAAATCTTTGGTAATAATTTTAGTTTTTGGATTCACATTGACAGCTTGTTCAAATTCGAAAGATGAGCAATTTTGTAAATGCATGGAAGTTTCAGAAAAATTTAACGAAACAGCGAACAAAATAATTGAAAAAGGGACCACCCCTATTTTAGAAAAACAGTTTAAAACTCAAAAGAAAGCAAAGGAAAAAGCATGCAAAACATTTCAAACTATGGGCGGAAAAGAAATGTTAGAGAAAAAAGCTGCTTGTGCAAATTAATATTTTTCGAATAAGTTAAGGATGTTTCCAGCTAAATTTCATATCTTTGCGCTTTCAAATTGAGAATCATGTCTGTTGAAGTAAAAATATTTTCGGGAAGAGCTACAATCGGTTTAGCAGAAAAAATAGCCAAAAGTTATGGTTTACCACTTGGAGATGTAAAAGTTACTGATTTTAGTGATGGTGAATTTCAACCATCTTTCGAAGAAACAGTAAGAGGTAAAGATGTCTTTATTGTGCAATCAACAATGCCACCTGCAGACAATCTTTTTGAATTATTATTAATGGTTGATGCCGCTAAAAGAGCTTCAGCAAGAAAAATTATCGCTGTAATTCCATATTTTGGTTTTGCTCGTCAGGATAGAAAAGATAAACCAAGAGTTGCTATTGGTGCAAAATTGGTAGCAAATATGTTAATGGCTGCTGGAGTGAATCGTTTAATGACGATGGACTTGCATGCCGATCAAATTCAAGGTTTCTTTGAAGTTCCTGTAGATCATTTATATGCTTCAACTATTTTCTTTAAAGAAATGGAAGCTTTAAATACAGGAAATTTAATTATGGCTGCACCAGATGCTGGTGGAACAAAAAGAGCAAACTCGTATGCTAAGAAATTAGATGTTGGTTTAGCAATTTGCCATAAGTCTCGTAAAAAAGCAAACGAAGTTGCAGAAATGACCGTAATTGGTGATGTGTCAGGAAAAGATGTAATTTTAGTGGATGATATGTGCGATACAGCAGGTACATTGACAAAAGCAGCAGATTTATTCATGGAAAAAGGAGCAAAAAGTGTCAGAGCATTTTGTACACATGCTGTACTTTCAGGGCCAGCTTATGAAAGAATCGAAAATTCA
The DNA here is from genome assembly GCA_016178305.1 of Flavobacteriia bacterium. GTDB lineage: Bacteria > Bacteroidota > Bacteroidia > Flavobacteriales_D > Crocinitomicaceae > CAIUKX01. The sequence continues at coordinate 5,948 of JACOTM010000043.1, forward strand.
TCTTTAACAGAATTAATTGTTACAGATACAATTCCTTTAAAACAACAAAGCAAAAAGATTCGTGTAATCTCAGTAGCTGATTTATTTGCAGACATCATTCATGGAATGGTTAACAATGAATCAATTAGTTCACATTTTATAATCTCATAAATAAATAAAAATGAAAAAAGCACAATTGAGCGGTTCGGTTAGAGCGAACGTAGGGAAAAAGGATGCTGCCCTTACAAGAAATGCAGGGTTAGTTCCGTGTGTAGTTTACGGTTCAGGTGAACAAACTCACTTTTCTGTCAAAGAAATTGATATCGAAAGAATTGTTTATTCTCCAGATGTTTATCAAGTTGAATTAGAAAATGAATAAAAAAAAGTAAATGCAATCATTCGTGAATTACAACAACACCCAACAACAGGGAAAGTTCGTCACGTAGATTTCTTACAATTAGAAGATAATAAACCAGTAAGAGTTGAATTACCTGTTCGTATCGTTGGATCTGCTAAAGGTGTAATGAGTGGTGGTAAATTAATGCAAGCTTACCGTCGTTTAAGAGTTGTTGGTTTACCAGCTGCTTTACCAGAATCTATTACTTTAAATGTTTCTAGTTTAAAAATTGGTAAATCTATCCGTGTTGGTAATATCAACATCCCAGGAGTTACTATTTTAGATCCACATGCATCTGTAGTTGTTTCTGTTCGTATGGCTCGTGGAGCTGTTAAACCAGTTGAAGCTGATGATGATGAAGAAGAAGTTGTTGATTTCGTAGTTTTAGATAAATAAGCTACGTTTTAAATAAATCTCATGAAAAAGCTGTCCTTACTGGACAGCTTTTTTTTGATCTATAAAAAATCAAATACTTCAAACAATTTGCTTTGATGCCCTTTTATGGTTCATTTCATTTGAAATCAATCACAAAATAACATCAACAATTTTCCACCTATCGGAAACATTCTTGTAGATTCTAAATTCTATTTATTATCTTCGTAATTCGTAAAATTTACAAAACGAAATGAGCCAAAAATATCAAGAATACAAAGGGTTAAATTTACCGAATGTAGCACAAACAGTTTTAGAAAAGTGGGAAAAAGAGAAGGTTTTTGAAAAATCGATTTCTACTCGTGATGAAGATAAACAATATGTGTTTTTTGAAGGACCACCATCTGCGAACGGTCTTCCTGGAATTCACCACGTAATGGCTCGTTCTATTAAAGATATTTTTTGTCGTTATAAAACGTTAAAAGGTTTTCAAGTAAAACGTAAAGCTGGTTGGGATACACACGGACTTCCAGTGGAGTTAGGTGTTGAAAAGGAATTAGGTATTACGAAAGAAGATATCGGTTCTAAAATCACAGTGGACGATTACAACAAAGCTTGTAAAGAAGCAGTAATGCGTTACACGGATATTTGGAATGATTTGACACACAAAATGGGTTACTGGGTAGATATGGAAGATCCATACATTACTTACGAACCAAAATACATGGAATCTGTTTGGTGGTTGTTAGGTCAATTATACGAGAAAAATTTAATTTACAAAGGATATACAATTCAACCCTATTCGCCAAAAGCGGGAACAGGTTTATCTTCACACGAATTGAACCAACCGGGTTGTTACCGTGATGTGAAAGATACAACGGTTGTGGCACAATTTAAAATTAAACCTATTGAAAGAGAACTTGCAATTAATATTGATGAATTGCATGATGAAGCACAAAACACACTTCATAAAATTCCATTAGTTGGAATTGAAAATGTTATTTATGACCTTCAAGAAGAAATAAATGAAGATATATATTTTCTTGCCTGGACAACAACACCATGGACTTTACCTTCTAATACAGCGTTGTGTGTAGGACAGAATATAGAATATGTTTTGGTAAAAATGCCAAATCATCTTGGAATAATTGTAAACGTAATATTAGCAAAAGATAGATTATGGGCTAATTATAATTGGAAACAAGTTCTAGTTAAACTCAAAGATTATCAGATAGATCCTGATAAAACTTCTGTTATTGATGCTTACAATAAAATCACAAAGGAAAAAATTGAAAACAATATTAATACTTTTGATGCATTTAAATTGATTATAAATTTAGGATTAATTGAAGATGTCGAAATTATTTATGAAAATATATTAGGTTCTCATTTAGTTGGTATTAAATACGAACAATTATTACCATATGCTTTACCAGCTGAAACTCCTGAAAAAGCATTCCATGTAATCAGTGGAGATTTCGTAACTACAAATGATGGTACAGGTATCGTTCACATTGCGCCTACATTTGGCGCGGATGATGCGAGAGTTGCTCACGAAGCTGGAGTTCCAGCAATGTTGGTTCCAAAACTTGAAACAAAAGAATCATTTATTGAAAGATGGTCTAATCGATATATAGATATTCCAATTTTATCTGCTGAAACATTTACAAATATTTACTCATCAAGTATTGATTTTAATGAGCGTTTAAATGAATTAATCAATTCCAAATATGAAAATTTAGTATTAGATATAAAAACATCATTAAATAATTTAAAAACAAAAAATATTAATGATACTATTGATTTATTAAAAAACATCGATAAGAATGAAATATTAGATCTTATTGGGCATGAATGGGAGTTAGCTAGGAAAGGTAACTTAGTCCCATTAGTTGATTTAACAGGTCGTTTCAGAACTGAAGTAAAAGATGAGGTATTTGGTCTATCACAAGAATACGTGAAAGCAGATTACTTGACGGATGAAGAAAAAGCAACTGAATTAGGAATTCAAAAAGAAAAATTAAAATCAATTATTCCTGATTTAAAAGCTTATATGTCAGTTGATGAACGCATCGCTCTTAAATTAAAGATTGAAAATAAAGCATTCAAGATTGAGAAGTATGAACACAGTTACCCACACTGTTGGAGAACAGACAAATCAGTTTTATATTACCCATTAGATTCTTGGTTCATTCGAGTAACAGATGTGAAAGAAAGAATGATTGAATTAAACAACACAATTAACTGGAAACCAGAATCAACAGGTTCAGGTCGTTTCGGGAAATGGTTGGAAAATGTAAATGATTGGAACTTATCGCGTTCTCGTTACTGGGGTATTCCAATTCCAATTTGGTCTTCTGCTGAAGGTGATGAGCGCATCATAATTTCTTCAGTTGAACAGTTGAAAGCAGAATGTGAGAAAGCAGTTCAAGCTGGAGTGATGGACGCAAATCCATTAGCAGATTTCGTTGTGGGGGATATGTCTAAAGAAAACTATGCAAAAATTGATTTACATAAAAACTATGTAGATACAATTACCTTAGTTTCAGCTTCAGGAAAACCAATGAAACGTGAATCAGACTTAATTGATGTTTGGTTTGATTCAGGTGCGATGCCTTATGCGCAATGGCATTACCCGTTTGAAAACAAAGATTTAATCGACAATAGAAAAGGGTACCCTGGAGATTTTATTGCAGAAGGTGTAGATCAAACACGTGGTTGGTTCTATACTTTACATGCAATTGCTACGATGGTATTTGACTCAGTAGCTTATAAAAACGTTGTTTCTAATGGATTGGTATTAGACAAAAACGGACAAAAAATGTCGAAACGTTTAGGTAATGCCGTCGATCCGTTTACAACCTTAGAAAAATACGGACCAGATGCAACGCGTTGGTACATGATTACAAACGCGCAACCTTGGGATAACTTAAAATTTGATTTAGAAGGGATTACAGAAGTTCAACGTAAATTCTTCGGTACACTTTACAATACCTATTCGTTCTTTACTTTATATGCAAACATCGATGGATTTGATTATTCAACGCCAGATGTTGCTTGGAATGAACGTCCAGAAATCGATCGTTGGATTTTATCAAAATTAAATTCATTGATCAAAGAAGTAGATGAAGCATTTGAAATCTACGAACCAACAAAAGCAGGCCGTTTGATTCAAGAATTCGTTTCAGATCAATTGTCTAACTGGTATGTTCGTTTATGTAGAAGACGTTTCTGGAAAGGAGATTTTACAACAGATAAAATTTCTGCTTATCAAACATTATATACGTGTTTAGAAACAATTGCAATTTTGGGTTCGCCGATTGCTCCGTTCTTCATGGATCAATTGTTCTCTGATTTAAATGCCGTAACGAAAAGACATACAGCAACTTCTGTACATTTAGCAGATTTCCCGAAAGTGAATGAAGCGTTGATTAATCCAGAATTGGAAAACCAAATGAATGTTGCGCAACGCGTTTCTTCATTGGTATTAGGAATCCGTAAGAAAGAGAAAATTAGAGTTCGTCAGCCATTGCAAACGATAATGGTACCAACTTTGAGCAAAACGTTCTCAGACAACATTACACACGTTCAAGACTTGATTTTATCAGAAGTGAATGTGAAAGAATTACATTTGTTAGAAGAAGGAAGTGGTGTGATTGTAAAAAGCATCAAAGCCAACTTCAAAACAATCGGACCAAAATACGGTAAGCAAATGAAAGCAATTGCTGAATTAGTAAAAGGTTTCACATCGGAAGACATTGCAACAATTGAGAAAAATACAGGTTGGAACGGAACGATTGATGGTGAAAATATTCAATTAGATTTAGCCGATTTCGAAATTTTAGCGCAAGATATTCCAGGATGGTTAGTAAGTACAGAAGGTGATTTAACAGTTGCCTTAGACGTTACGATTAGCGAAGAATTAAGAGCAGAAGGAATCGCAAGAGAATTGATCAATAGAGTTCAAAACTTACGTAAAGAATCTGATTTCGAAGTAACAGATAAAATTCAATTAACCGTTGAATGTTCGCCAGAAATTCAAAAAGCAATTGCTGAAAATCAAGCGTATGTTTGTAATGAAGTATTAGCAACTGAAATTACATTCAATACCTTAGGGGATAAAGCCTTTGTGATTGATTTAGTAGAAGAAGGTGATGCTAAAATTGAGTTAGCGAAGCAATAAATAAGCAATATTTTATTTTTAGAAGCTGTCCAATTTGGATAGCTTTTTTTATGATAATTCAAAGTTATACTTTGAATTATCATGATAATTCAAAGTATAACTTTGGATTATCATGATAATTCAAAGTATAACTTTGGATTATCATGAATATTTTTATATATTTGTATAAATATTAGAACATGCGAATAGATAGAAAACAGGTATTTATAGATAATGATGGACAAAGTATTTTCTTTTGGGGTGCACGTCAAACGGGAAAAAGTACTTTGTTGAAAAAGTTATTCCCAAATGCCTTACTTTTTGATTTGTTACTATCGGATGTATATAAAAGATTATTAACGAATCCAGAATATTTAAGAGAAACGATTTTAGCACAAGATAAAAAGCTTGTAATCATTGACGAAATTCAGCGAATACCAATTTTGTTAAATGAAGTTCATTGGCTAATAGTAAACCACAATATTCAATTTATTTTAAGCGGATCAAGTCCGAGGAAAATCACACGATCAGGTGAAAATTTATTAGGAGGAAGAGCATTAAAATATTCTTTATTCCCTTTAACGAGTACTGAAATACCAAATTTTGATTTGGAAAGAGCATTGAATAATGGATTATTACCAAGACACTATTTATCAGAAAATCCTAAAAGAATGCTCGCTTCTTATATCGGTAATTATTTGCAGGATGAGATTGTAGCAGAAGCCAAAATTCGAAATGTTGATATTTTTGCAAGGTTTTTGAATGCCGCGGCTTTCAGCCAAAGTGAAATTGTCAACTTCACTTCAATTGCAACTGATTGTGGCGTTTCAGCAACAACAATTAAGGAATATTTTCAAATTTTAGAAGATACTTTATTGGGTTATTTCATTCCTGTATTTCAAAAGAAACCAAAGAGACGTGTCATAAAAGCACCAAAATTTTATTTTTTTGATCTTGGAATTGTAAATAGTTTATTGAATCGTGGGAAAATTGAAAAAGGAAGTGAATTATTTGGTCACGCACTTGAATCGTTTATTTTTCAGGAATTAATAGCCCATAGACATTATTCAGGTTTAGAATATAAGATTTCATATTGGAGAACAGCTTCCCAAATTGAAGTTGACTTTATTTTAGGAGATCATGAAGTTTCTATTGAAGTGAAATCTTCTAATTTAATTTCTTCAAAACATTTATCAGGTTTAAAAGCATTTAGTGAGGAATATGAGGTTAAAAAATCAATTATTATCTGTAACGAACCAATAGCCAGAATAATGAATGATATTCTAATTCTCCCATGGAAAGATTTTCTTGAAAATTTATGGAATGGAGAAATAATATATTAACCTGAGTTCGATTATTATTTTATTGTCAGATCGCCTGTAAATGTTGAGATACGACTAAAAAGTTTTTGGAATAATGGATTATTTCAACAACTTTTTGGGAAGTAGATTGACATTTAGAAGTGAAAAGATGGAATTTGCTTTTTAAAGAATTAAAATATCCATCGTTTCGATTTTTTGATTTAGCCCGCTAAACCAATAAAATAGCGCCTTGTCTATCTTAATTCTTTAAAATCTGACGGCAAAATAATAATCGAACTCAGGTTATTAACCTGAGTGTAAAACTGTAATCGAAATCAAGTTTAAAAGCTAATGATGATAAATTTCTAAGAAAAATAAAGTTGACGTTACTTTAATCAAACACTTATTATTAATTTTACACCTTTATTAAATCTATCAACATCTTAAAAATGAAATATTTAATTGTTTTAATTTTCCTATTATCTATCATTAAAATTGAAGCACAAGATACTTTTGACAATGGCAAGGATTTTTGGTTTGCTTTTTTAGACAATAGAAGTGCTAGTGTTACAGATAATTTGGCTCCTATCACTTATAAAGTTAGCTTATCAGCAAGAGAAACAACTACAGGAACAATTGCTATTCCACAGATAAATTGGAATTATAACTTTATAATCCCTGCAAATGAATCAATAGAAATAGAATTACCTGCCAATATCGTTGAAAACACACAATTTAATTCGATTCAAAAAAAAGGAATTCACATAACAGCATCGCATTCAATTTATGCAAACATGCTTAATCGCCGAACTTTTACCGGAGATGCATCTCAAATATTGCCTATAGAAAACATAGGAAATTCTTATATATTAAACATGTACTCCTATTTAGCTCCTGTAACAAATACACCAAGTGGTGGGCATTCAGAATTTGTAATTGTTGCTACTGAAGACAATACCTTAGTTCAAATCACTCCAAAAGTAAATTTATTAAATCATGCCATAAATATTCCATATACAGTCTTATTAAATAAAGGTGAATCGTATCAAAATCAGTCAACTAGTTTATCTCAACATGTATCAGGAACAGAAATAAAAGTGTTAAATTCAACCTGTAAAAAAATTGCCGTATTTTCAGGATCACAATCTACAGAAGCTATTTCAGCATGCGATGCGGCAGATCATATTTTTGATCAAGAAATCCCATTAAATCAATGGGGAACAACCTATTTTTTAGCTCCATTTAAATACAGTTCTGTCTATTCAGCTCAAATAGTTGCTTCTCAAAACAATACAGTTGTAACAATAAACAACACAACTATAAATTTAAACAAAGGGCAAGCTTATTTAATTAATCCTTATGATTGGAATACATTTTCTACCCATAAAATCACTTCCAATTATCCGATTTCAGTTACACAATATATGCGGGGAAGTTCTTGTGCCGGATTTGGAGACCCTTCAGTTGTAAACCTTACACCTCAAACTACTGGAATAAAAGATGTCCATTTTCAAACTTTTTCATCACCAGGAATAGATACTAATTACATTTCTATAATAACAGAAACATCTTATATCAATGAAATAATTTTAGACGGAGAATCTATAAATAGTAGCTTATTTATAAATTATACTTTTGATGCAGGTTATTCTTATGCTGTAATTCCTGTTTCTAAAGGTAACCATAACTTAACTTCAAACCATTTATGTAAAATTATGCTCTTTGGTTATGGCTTTCAAACGTATGAAAGTTATGCTATAAGTCTGGATCATTCAAATTTATATGTCAATAATAATCAAAATCAAACAACCATTTGTGCCAATAATAATATTCAATTAGCAGCTCCAACAAATGTCCAATCTCCTTGGTGGTCAACTGTAAATAATTCAACCGACACATTATACAATGGAAATAATTTACAATTAAATTATCCTTTTGAAAGTAATTTATATATACTAAACGGATTTGATTCGATTGCCAATTGTGAATCAAAATTATATTACAATGTTTCTAGTAATGTAGCTCCTTTATATGAATTACATGTCCCTAATGATACAATATGTAAAAATGAAAACCCAAATATTTCAATAGATTTTTTAACAGAATCGGATTATTACAATGTTGAATGGTTACCGTCCAATGATTTTAGCAACGATTCCCTTTTTTCAACGCAATTAATCTCAACAGAAAGTAAATGGTATTATGTTCGGATTACACCCAAAAATTATACGAATACTCCTTGTTTTTATGTTTTGGATAGTTTTTTTGTTCATCAACTAAATAGCGAAATAATCAGTCAAGGAATTGAGATTTCAAATAAATATTTATGTGGAATTGACTCAACAACTTTATCAGTGGAAATACAAAAAAGTATTTTTCACGACGATTTTAATTCAGGATCTGCAAATTCAAATTGGTCTAGTTTAATTTCTACTACTATTAGTACTGCTTGTAATTCAACTTCAAATGCTTTAGTTTTTAACGGATCAACACCTATAAGAATAGCAACATTTGGGACATTTGATTTATCCACAGGAGGTACAATAAAAGTAACGGTTGATTGCGGAGGTACATGCAACAAACCTGAATTAAGTGATAAATTAATTTTACAATATTCTGTAAATAATGGAACTACATGGCAAACATTATACAATTTTGTACCGAATAGTTTCCAATTAATAAGTAAACAGTTATTCTCAATTCCCATACCTGTTCTTAGTACTAATACGTTATTGCGTTTTTCCCAATCTTCTTTTGAAGGAGCTTCATTCGATATTTGGATTGTTGATGATGTTGAAATTTATCAAAATCAAAGTAATTATCCAATAACATGGTCACCTTCTCAACTTGTAGAAAACAATACATCACTTTCAACAATTGCACATTTAACAAATAACACTTGGTTTTACGCAAATTATTCATCTTTGGGTTGTGTGTATCAAGATTCTATTTTTGTAATTCGTGATACTTTTAATATTGATTTAACAAGTTCTCCTATTTCATGCACTAGTAATTCTGTCAATATTAATGCAATCTCTAATACAAATTCGAATTTTGAAAGTGTATGGAATTTTAATGGAACAGAAATACCTATAACCAATACTGTAACGATTCCATTTAATATAATACAACAAGATCTGGAAATATCTGTATCTTCTGTATCTTCAAGTGGATGTAGTCAAAAAGACACCCTCATTTATCAAATACCAGAAAGTTATTTTGAAGTTGCATTTTCAGGAGATTCAATAATATGTTTCGGGGATACTTTAAATTTTTCAGGGTTTTCTAGAAAAAGTTATTTCGATAATTTCAATGAAAGTGCGATAAATATGCAATTTTGGGACAGTATTGTAGGAGGTAAATTAAGTACAGCTTGCAATGTTATTTCAGGTAATTCTTTACATTTTGATTCAAGTACAGTAAGATTGGCTCAAACAAGAGAGTTTAATTTTAGTCATGGCGGGCAAGTTTCTTTTGATATTTCGTATGGAAATGGAATAAATGGCTCAGGCTGCGGAATGACAAGCGGCACAGAATTTTCCCATTTTCAATACTCAACAGACAACGGTCAAACTTGGCAAGTAAAAGCTTATTTAACTTTTACAACTGGGTCAAGTACCTTTACGCATTATGATATAGATTTTCTACCCATTCAAACACCTGTAATTTTACGATGGATTCAACCAAGTCATACCAATGCTTACAATGATACTTGGAATCTTGAAAATATTCGAGTAACAGCCTCAAAAGATTCTACTCAAATAGTATGGACTGATGCTCAAAACCAAGTTCTTTCAACAAATAATATTATTTCGTTCGTTCCTTCGAATTCACAATATCTATATGCAACAATCACTGATACGGTAAGCCAATGTTCTATTACCGATAGTATTCAGATAAAACTTGGAACTCCATTTACTTTGCAAATTCCCGATACAACTATTTGTAATTATTCCACCGTCAATTTTATATATACACCAAATTTACCTAGTGGAAATGATTACACGTTTAACTGGCATCAAAATACAAATACTTACCATGATTCAACTTTACAAATAACTTTAACAACATCAAGTCAAATTACAACTGAAATAATTTCTACAAATGGTTGCTCCATGAAAGATACTTTTTTTATTAATCTCAATCAAACAGGTTTTTCAGATGTTAAAATTGTTGGGGATAATGGAATTTGTTTAAATGACACAAGCACAATAAAAGCTTATCCAATTATCCAAAAAATTACGTATAATTTTGATAATCTAACAACTTCAGCTTACACAGGTGGAGTAATAAATAACACTTATGGCTCTACCTCTGGAAATGCCCTCGTGTTTAATGGTGTTAATCCCCGAAAATTTGAAGGAAATAATTTGGGATTTAATATTTTACAAGGAGGATTGGTTGAATTTGATTTAAAATTTTGCGACAATAATACTTGTGACGGTCCTGAAATTAATGAATATATTCTAGTACAATATTCAATAAATTATGGAAGTAATTGGACGACTTTTGATACCATTTTTGTGAATCATGATTCTTATTTTTCAACCTATCGTTTTAATCTTCCTCTAATTGCCTGTACAGCCAATACCAATTTTAGATTGCTTCAATCAACTGCATCTGGTAGTAATTTGGATATTTGGATATTGGATAATTTTTCAATGTATCGTTTATCAAACAGTGCTACTACTTATCAATGGTTAATGAACAATCAAGTGTTTTCAAATCTTTCTCAAATTGATGTTTCCCCTACTTCTACTGTAAATTATACCATGCTGTTATCAACAATTGATAATCAATGTCATGTCTTAGATACCTTTGAAGTTAAAGTTAGTAACTTTAATGTAAATGCTGGATTAGATTATAGTTATTGTGAAAATGAACAATATCAATTACAAGGAAATACGAATGCTATATCTCCTTTTGAAGTACATTGGAATAATCCTTTAAGCTTGAATAATTCAACTATTTTAAATCCCACTATATTACATCCAGAAGATCAAACCTATGAATTAATGGTTATTAAAAATGGTTGTATTAAATTGGATTCTGTTTATTTGCATGTTAACGCAATTGACTCCATAATTGATTCTGTAAGTATTTGTAGTGGTAGTAATTATACTTTCCAAGATGGTTATTTAGCTACGAATATTACCGCTCCACTTTCTCATACTTGTACTTTCACCAATCAAAATGGGTGCGATAGTATGATCATTACTCATTTAGCCATTTACAATGTTAGTTCAACCGTTGATTCTATAAATATTTGTAGTGGTAGCAATTATACTTTCCAAGATGGTTATTTAGCTACGAATATTACCGCTCCGTTTTCTCATACTTGTACTTTCACCAATCAAAATGGGTGCGATAGTATGATTATAACACATCTTTTACCACAAAATATTAATTCAAGTATTAGTGTAATGAATGATACTCTATTTGCTCAAGAAGGAATGGATATATATCAATGGTTGGATTGTGATTTGAATTCAGAAATAATTGGAGCTCAAAACCCAATATTCATCCCAAGTTATAATGGAACATTTGCTGTAATCATTCAAAACGAATCTTGTGTAGATACATCTGTATGTGAAACAATTTCAGATTTAAAAGTCGAGAAGATTATGTCAAATTTGAAAATACATATTTGTCCAAACCCTTCAGAAGGAATATTTAATATCACACTCGGAAATAATAAATGGGATGAATATTCAGTTAGAGTTTTAGATTTAGTTGGACAAGAAATTTATGTAAAAGAATATTATTTAATAAATTCATTCACATTGGATTTTCTAGAACAACCAGAAGGTATTTATTACTTAGAAATTGGAAACAAAACTAATTTTATTAGGGAAAAAATATTACTAATAAAATAAGAAATTCCTGTTTATAAATAATGTTGGACAGAATATTTTCTTTTTGGAAGGACTTTAAGAAACTGTGAAAAATTCAAAATTCACAAATTGTTAAATACATGCCTTTAGTCAAAATGAAAATATTAACAGGACATTCTTGCTACAGGTGGGCTTTCTTTTATCCTAAATCAACGTCACAATAAAATAAATAGCAACTCCATAGCCAATAATAGGAACAGTTCTATAAATAATACGCTTGGTTCTTGACATTTTCATTTTCTTTTTGATTAAATGCTTGCTACCATTATGAATTGTTGTTTTGTGAAGCGCTTTTTTTACTCTATCGTGATAGGGTTTCTTTAGTTTACTGAAACTTAAATCTTTTATTTCCTTTAATAAAACATTTCCTTTAACCGAAAGAATTTTAGAGTCATGGATATAGATTAAAAAATCATCTCCTGATTTTTCAATTATTTCAGTTAATACTTCTGTTTCAGATAATTTTGTAAAAGATGCTTTTTTAATAAAAAGGTCTATATCTTCTTTTGTGTAAGTGTTTTTAGCAATATAGGCTTTTAAAAATTGAATATATTCTCTATCTCTATTAATAATTTTATCAAGTGCAATTTTTGAAAAATGATTTAATGAATTTTTAAATTCAAGGTGTGACATAGAAGCATCTTTTGAATCAGATCTATATGCTTCAATAGTTGAATAATATTCTGTTTCTAAATAATTTCCTTTCCCAATTATACTATCTAATAAAAAAATATCTTTTTCTGTTTTTTCATTAAAATAAGCTTTGTTTCTTTCTGCGTCTAATACTTGAATCGCATCCAAAAAAGGACGTAATTCCACTGTACGAGAAGTTGAGATTTTATTTTGAATAGTAGAAAAAGTAATTTTGGTAATATCAGCATTTATTTCAATTCGATCACTTTTGTAGGGTGTAAATGTATTGCTGCCTTTAGGGATATTTTCTTCGTATAATTTTCTAACTAAACCAGATTTTGGTTCTGTCATTACTTCAATAAATGCCGTTTCATTTTGAATCTCAACAAAAGTGTAATATTTATCACGCCCACCATCAATACCTACAAAAATGGATTTTTCCTGCGCATAAAAAGGTTGAATAAAACCAATTATTGTCCAAAAAAGCGAAAATATTATTTTATATAATTTGTTAGACATGTTCAGTAAATATGATAAAAAGTTAAATAATGAGAATAGAAAAGACCTCTTTAAAAACAAATATCAGAAAAATATTCAACAATTCTAAATAATATTTAATCGAAATAAGGTTAAAAATGATATTACCTATTACTTTTTTATAATTTTGCCTTTTTACAATATAAAAAAAATGAAAAATATTTTAATTATTTGCGTTACCATCATCTCTCTTAATGTACATTCTCAAAAAAAAATAATTGATAATACAACTTATCAAGAATGGAAAAAAATTGAAAATCAAATTATTTCTAACGATGGTAAATTCATTTCTTATTTCGTTACTCCATTAAAAGGAGATGGTTTTGTTTATATTTATAACACTATTTCAGGAAAATTAGATTCTATTTCCAGGGCTTATAAACCAAACTTTACTCCAAATAGTAAATGTTTAGTGTTTAAAATTTCAGCTGGTTACGATACGTTAAGAAAATGTGAATTAAATAAAATTGAAAAATCTAAATGGCCAAAAGACTCATTGGGAATTTATTTTTTAGCAAATGATTCTTTGGTTAAAATTCCTGCTGTCAAATCTTTTACTATTCCTGAATTTGGAGATTGGATTGCATATACTGTTGATTCAAACACCTTAAAATCTGGTAAAAAAACTAAAAAACATTATTGGATTAAAAAGAACAAACCTGTTGATTATAAGTCAGATGGAAAACTTTTTACAGCATTTAATCCAATGACAAATAAAAAATATCAATATAAAGATGTGACAGATTATGTTGTTTCAGATAGCGGTAAATATATTGCGCTAACAATTCATCAGAAAATAAAAACAGATTCTTTTCAATTAGCGTTATTGGAAACCAAAACAGGAAATTACTTTTTAGATAAAGCGAAACGAACATTTATAAGTGATTTTACTTTTAACAAGCAAGAAACCAAAGGAGCCTTTTTAATTAGTGCTGACACCAATGAAAACAAATTGATTGATTTAGCTATTTACGATATTCCAACTAAAACTTGGAAAATATTGGTAGATACAAACAATACTGCTTTTTCAAAATTAGAAAGTGTAAGTGAAAATCGCTCACCTAATTTTACAGAAGATGGTTCAAAATTATATTTCGGAGTAAATGAAAGACCTATCCAGGAACCAAAAGATACCTTATTGGAATCTGAAAAAGTAAAACTGGATATTTGGCATTATAAAGATAAACGCTTACAACCTCAACAATTAAAAGAATTAAAGAGAGATGTAGCAAAAAATGATCTCTATATATATCACTTTGATTCTCAAAAATATATTAAATTATCAAACGATACTTTAACTGTTTATCCTCAAGATAAATTAATTGGAAATTATTTGTTTGCAGTAAGTCGTGAGCAACATCAAGGAACATACAATTGGACTTCTCCTAATTTAGAAGATCATTACCGTGTAAATGTAATAACGGGTGAAATCTCCGTCTTGAAAAAAAATGTTGGTTTTGGGGGTGAATTATCTCCAAAAGGAAATTATTACACTTATTTTGACGGTGAACAAAAAAATCATTATATCATTGATTTAGAAAAGAATAAAACGACATGCATCACTTGTTCGCGTAAAGATGTAAATTGGCAGTTTGATAACAACGGAACACCTGAAGTTGCAGCTCCTTTAGGAATAATGGGTTGGTTCAAAGACGAAAATAAAGTTTTAATTCAATCAGAATATGATGTTTGGAGCTATTCTCTTGATACCAAATTATTAAGTTCAATTACTTTAGAAGAAGGAATGCGCACAAAAACAAAACTAATTTTGAATTATTGGACTTCTGATAGTGTTTACGTTGACTATTCCATTATTTATTTAAATGGATTAAACGATCAAACAAAAGCGAGAACTATTTATACATTAACAGATCATTCCAATCATGTTGATATGAATTTAGTATATTCTACTCCGATGGAAATCACTGTTTTAATGCGTTCAAAAAACAAAGAAACAATACTTATTCGTAAAATGACCGTGAAGGATTATCCAGATATTCATGTATTAGATGCTTTTTTTAAAAATGAAAAAATCGCTTCAAACGTAAATCCTCAACAATCTTTATACAATTGGGCTACGGTTGAAATGGTTTCTTGGAAAGCTTATGATGGTACACCATTGCAAGGTTTATTGTATAAACCCGAAGATTACGATTCTACAAAAAAATACCCCTTATTGGTTTATTACTATGAATTATACAGTGATGAAATCAATAATTACTATGCCCCAAAACCAACTGCGTCCATTATTTTTCCAACAGAATATGCTTCTGCAGGATATTTCGTATTTATACCAGATATTCGCTACAAATCAGGTTATCCAGCAAAATCGGCATACAATTGTATTATGAGTGGAACGGATAAAGTGTTAAAACTATATCCAGCAATTGATTCATTAAGAATGGGTTTACAAGGTCAAAGTTGGGGTGGCTATCAAACAGCACAACTAATTACAATGACAACTCGATTTAAAGCTGCAATGGCAGGAGCACCTGTATCAAATATGTTTTCCGCTTATGGAGGCATTCGTTGGGGATCGGGATTAAATCGGCAATTTCAATATGAAAAACAACAAAGTAGAATTGGAAAAACAATATGGGATGCACCTGAATTATATTTTGAAAATTCACCCTTGTTTCATATTCCAAATATTCAAACACCCTTGTTAATTATGGCTAACGATGAAGATGGAGCCGTTCCATGGTATCAAGGAATTGAAATGTTTACAGCAATGAAGCGTTTAGGAAAACCTGTTTGGATGTTTAATTACAATGGAGATGATCATAATTTAATGAAAACTGCCAATCGAATAGATTTAAGTATTCGTATGCGTCAATTTTTTGATTATTATTTACAAGGAAAACCAGCACCAATATGGTTAGTTGATGGAATTCCGGCAATTGATAAAGGTAAAAAAATGGGTTATGAAACTCATTAAAGTTTTTGTTGGAATTATTTTAATTGTAATAACCTATTACAGCTTAAGATTACCAAGTGATGAGAGTTTACCTACGAATGATAAAGTAGGGCATTTTTTAGCATATGCATCGCTATCATTTAATTTACTATTGCTTTGTAAAAATGGAATACAAACTATTTATGCTCTTTTATTTTCTATTTCTTACGGTTTATTTATGGAATTTTGTCAAGGATTTATTCCAAGTAGAGATCCCTCTCTCTACGATATGATTGCAAACTCTACTGGCGTTTTAATTGGATTTATTTTGATGAAATTGATCGGGGGAAAAATAAAATTAATATTTATTAAACATTGAAATAGCGTTTCAAAATATTTAGAAACTGCATGGAAATAATGAACCTTATTTTCAAAATTCTTCAACCATCATATTTTTTTAAAATTTCAACAATTAGTGATTTTCTAAAATAATCCCTAACTTCGTTTAGCGAAAATTACACGATGGAAAAACTTCAGAATTTTATTGATGGAAAGTATATTGCTCCGAATAGCAATGCTTATTTTGATAATATAGAACCTGCAACAGGACAAGTTTATAGCTTGATTCCGGATTCTGATTCAGAAGATGTTGAATTGGCTGTAAAAGCAGCTGAAAAAGCATTTCCAATCTGGTCTAAAATGTCAATAGAAGAAAGAAGTGCTATTTTGATCAAACTTTCAGAAGGAATTGAAAAACGCATGGATGAATTTGTTCAAGCTGAATCAAAAGATAATGGGAAACCTGTTTCTTTAGCAGCTCACATTGATATTCCAAGAGCCGTTTCTAACTTTCATTTTTTTGCAACTGGAATTATACATTTTGCTTCTGAATCGCATTATATGGAAGGTATAGGTGTAAATTATACGCTTCGTAAACCGATTGGAATTGTTGGTTGCATTTCGCCTTGGAATTTACCTTTATATTTATTTTCATGGAAAATAGCTCCTGCCTTAGCGACTGGAAATTGCGTCATTGCTAAACCTTCTGAAATTACACCATATACAGCTTATTTATTAGGGAAAGTAGCACAAGAATCCGGAATGCCTGATGGTGTTTTAAATATTCTACATGGATTTGGACATAAAGTGGGTGATGCAATAGTCAAACATCCAAAAATTAAAGCAATTTCATTTACAGGTGGAACGAAAACAGGCGAATATTTAGCAAGAACGGCTGCACCTATGTTTAAAAAATTATCCTTAGAATTAGGTGGAAAAAATCCTGTTATCATTTTTGCTGATTGTGATTTTGATGATATGCTGAGCACAACTATTCGTTCTTCCTTTGCAAATCAAGGTCAAATTTGCTTATGTGGATCACGTATCTTGATTGAACGTTCTATTTATGATAAATTTAAAGACGCATTCATTGCAAAAGTTTCAAAATCTGTTGTTTCTTACCCTTCTGATCCAAAAGCTAATCTTGGAGCTATTGTATCACAACCACACATGGAAAAAATACTTTCTTACATTGAATTAGCAAAAGAAGAAGGAGGTACCATCTTAACCGGTGGTGAACGTGTAATTTTAAATGCACCTTACGAAAATGGGTATTACATTCGACCTACAGTTATTGAAGGTTTAGCGTATGATTGTAGAACGAATCAAGAGGAAATTTTTGGTCCGGTTGTAACAATTACCCCTTTTGATACAGAAGAAGAAGCTTTAATGATCGCAAATTCTACACAATACGGTCTTCAAACAACTTTATGGACTTCAGATTTAAAGCGTGCACATCGTATTGCAGACGAAGCTCAATCAGGTATTGTATGGATTAATTCTTGGTTAGTAAGAGATTTAAGAACCCCTTTTGGCGGAACAAAAGCGTCTGGAGTTGGAAGAGAAGGCGGCTGGGAAGCATTGAGATTTTTTACTGAACCCAAAAATGTATTTGTTAAATATTAACCTGAGGAGTTCGATTACTATTTTGCAATCAGATCACCTATAAATAGGGAAAAAAGCTTTTCAATTAAATTTGAGTGTAAAATATTAATCGGACTCAGGTTAATAATATATTACGTAAATTCTAAATAATTTTCGTTAACTATCCTCACTTTTATTTCACGTCTAAAAAGATTGACGTAAATTTGTACCATGACAAATGAAAGGCCGATAACGGATTGGTTGCCATTAACCAAAAAAGAGGTTGAAAAAAGAGGTTGGGATGAATTGGATGTAATTATCATTTCAGGTGATGCTTATGTTGATCACCCTGCTTTTGGAACAGCTGTTATTGGAAGAATTATTGAAGATGAAGGTTTTAAAGTTGGAATTGTCGCACAACCTAATTGGAAAGATGATTTACGGGATTTCAAAAAATTAGGGAAACCTAAATACTTTTTTGGAGTAACAGCTGGTTGCATGGATTCAATGGTGAATCATTACACGGCTAATATCCGTTTACGCTCAACGGATGCTTACACACCAGGGGGACAAGCAGGATTTAGACCAGATTATGCCACAACTGTTTATAGTAAAATATTAAAAGAAATATATCCTGATGTTCCTGTATTAATAGGTGGGATTGAAGCTTCATTACGTCGTGTTACTCATTTTGATTATTGGAAAAATCAATTAATGCCTTCCATTTTAGTTGACTCAAAAGCAGATATGTTGGTTTATGGAATGGGGGATCAACCTTTGCGTGAACTCTTGCGTTTGGTAAAAAGAGGTGTTCCTTTTGAAGGCTTGAGAACTTTAAAACAAGTAGCATTCCTTCAAAATTCAACGCAAGATTTACCTAAAAATAAACAATGGGAAACGGTTGAAATGGCTAGTCATGAAGAATGCTTGAAAGACAAAATTAAATATGCTTCGAATTTTAAAATTGTAGAAGTAGAATCTAATAAATGGCAAGCGAATCGGATTATTCAAAAAGTTGGAAATAAAACATTGGTTATTAATCCGCCCAATAAAACAATGACGGAAAAAGAAATGGATCAATCGTTTGATTTACCTTATACACGTTTACCTCATCCGAAATATAACAAACGTGGAGCGATTCCTGCTTACGATATGATTAAATTTTCTGTGAATACACATCGAGGTTGTTTTGGAGGATGTAGCTTTTGTACTATTTCAGCACATCAAGGAAAATTTATTGCCTCCCGAAGTGAAAAATCAATCATGGCTGAAATTAATCAATTGGTAGAGCATCCTGAATACAAAGGATATCTTTCAGATTTAGGTGGTCCTTCTGCTAACATGTATCGTATGAAAGGAAAAGACGAAGATATTTGTGCAAAATGTTCTAGTCCTAGTTGTATCCACCCTGTTATTTGTAATAATTTAGACACATCGCATAAAGCTATGACTGATTTGTATCGCAAAGTTGACGCAAATCCAAAAGTAAAAAAAGCTTTTATTGGTTCTGGAATACGATATGATTTATTAGTTGATGATTTCAATAAAAATAACGAAGACGGAAATCATGAAGAATATATTGAACAAGTAGTCACACGTCATGTAAGCGGTCGTTTAAAAGTTGCTCCAGAACATACATCTGATGCTACTTTACGTGTAATGCGCAAACCATCGTTTAAATATTTTCATAAATTCAAGGAAAAATACGATCAGATATGTGCCAAACATAACATTAATCAACAATTAATTCCCTATTTCATATCGTCCCATCCCGGTTGTGAAGAAGTAGATATGGCAAATTTAGCTGCCGAAACAAAAGATATGGGTTTTCAATTGGAACAAGTGCAAGATTTTACACCAACACCAATGACTGTGGCTGAAGTAATTTATTATTCAGGTGTACACCCTTATACTTTAAAACCAATAAATACCGTTAAAACGAAAGAAGAAAAATTGAATCAAAATCGCTTTTTCTTCTGGTATAAACGAGAAAACAGAGATTGGATTAAACAACGTTTGCAAAAAGCCAATCGCCCAGATTTAGCAGAAAAGCTTTTAGGTGAACGAGAAGTTAGCAAAGCAATGCCAACGTGGTTAGAAGAAAGAAGAAAACGGAAATAATTTTAGACAGATTATTCTTTTCATTTTATTAAAATCTAAATCTAAAATATTATTCCCTCTTCTCCTAACCTCAGTTAAAATTATTTCCTCACCAACTCCACATGTTCAATCGGATGAAACACAATCGGAAATTGTTCCACAACAACATCAGATTTATCCAAACCAAATGCTTTTTCATCACGCTGTCCTAAATGTTTTAAGAAGAAATAAGAATTCATAATCAAACCTTCTCGCAACTGAAATTCATTTTCTACAGACAAAAATTTCTCAATTACAATAAATTTAAAATCAGGTTCTGCATTGTATTTCGTAGATCCGTCAGGGCGAATGTGTAAATTCAATTCCTTATTTGCTACCAACTCTTTTACTATTTTCTTGAAATACAATTCTGCTTTTGGTTGCACTCTGAAACCTGTATTTACGGTTACTTTAATCACTTTATCTTCCACCAATTCAGATACTTCATAATTCAATGTATACGGTTCTTCGGTGCGATGAATGTGTAGAAACCAATAAACATCAGCCCGTTTCGGTTTCTTAGAAAAAATAGATTTTATAATTTTTTCCTCTATTTCATCTCTATGATCAGCTTTCGATAAATAAATCAAATGCGTAGCAAATTTTTCAATTGAATCATCTTCACTCAATTCATTGATTAATCCTGTATATTTTCCAAGATCAACAAATTTTGTAAATCGATTATTGATTTTACGTGCATAATACCACACATACATCGTCATGAAAATAAATAATTCAAAAAATAAGAACATCCATCTTTCCTTTATTTTAGCCACATTGGCGATAAAAAATGACGTTTCAATAATCAGGAAAATAGAAATCAGTCCAACGATTAAAAAAGTATTCCATTTCAAATTGTATTTCAAAAAATAGCCTAATAACAAGGTGGTCATCAACATCGTAATTGTAATTGAAAATCCATAGGCCGCCTCCATGTGAGCCGATTCTTTGAAGTAAAGAATCATCAAAACACAACCAAACCATAAAATATTATTGACACTTGGAATAAAAATTTGTCCTTTAATTTCTGAAGGCTGGCGTACGGCAACACGTGGCCAAAAATTAAGGTTAATTGCTTCACTAATCAAGGTAAAAGAACCACTGATCAAAGCTTGAGAAGCAATAATTGTTGCTGCTGTTGCAATCAAGATACTTGGTAACAAAAACCAACTTGGTACAATTTCGAAAAATGGATTACGCCCATTTAATAACGATTCTCCTTGATTCATTATCCAAACTGCCTGACCTAAATACGAAGCAACCAGACATATTTTCACAAACACCCAAGTGATTCGAATGTTTTTAATACCACAATGACCTAAATCTGAATATAGAGCCTCTGCCCCTGTTGTACATAAAAACACTGCCCCTAACAACCAAAATCCTTGCGGGTAATTCACTAATAAATCATAACCGTAAACAGGATTTAATGCTTTCAATACTTCAGGGTGTTGCATAATTTGAGCACCTCCAACGATTAACAACATTGAAAACCAAATGGTCATGACTGGCCCAAATAATTTACCGATGGATTGTGTGCCAAATCGTTGAAAAAAGAACAAGAAAGATAAAATAGCTATCACAATTCCGATGGTTAACGTATTACCCGGAACAATGGTATTTTCTAAACCTTTAACCAAACCCAAACCTTCAATGGCAGAGGCAACTGAAATCGGTGGTGTGATGATTCCATCTGCTAAAAGAGTTGTAGCTCCTAAAATAGCTGGGATAACCAATTTTTTACCGTGTTTTGATACTAATGCATACAAAGAAAAAATTCCGCCTTCTCCTTTGTTATCCGCTTTTAACGTCACCCAAATATATTTGATTGTTGTTTGGAAAACCAAAGTCCAAAAAATACAGGAGATTCCGCCGTACACCAATTGTAAATCAATCGGTCGCTCCCCTATTACTGCTCTCAACGCATACAAAGGACTCGTTCCGATATCCCCATAAATAATTCCTAATGCAACTAACAAAGAGGCAACTGTCACCTTATTTTTTTGCGATAAAACCTGTGTCATACTTCAATAAATTAACTAACACAAAGGAATTTTAAAAAGTGTAAATGCCCTGTCAAGAAAATAAATTGAGCGTAAAGATTTTGTAAAGAAGGTTTAAGAGAAATTAGATCTTTAGAGTTTAGAAATTAGACTAACTGATAACTAATTATGCGATTCATTGATAAAATAAAGCGTTTTATTTTTATCTCCAGATTTAATTAAGACACCTAATTCTACTCCTTTCGCTAAATCTCTACTTGCAGTTGCAGTGGATAATTCTTTGAAAACAGAAATGTAATCTTTTCGAGAAAATGGTTTGATTTGTTTTTCAATAAAATAATGTAATCGATCTACTTCCGTTTTAATTTGTGGGGTTATGGAAAGTTCATTTAATGCTTCTAATAATACAGCTAACATAAATTCAATAAACGGAGTTGAATTTCCTATTTTGTCACTTGTTGATAATGCTAAATAATAAGCATCTTGTCTGTTTTTAATAATAGTTTCGAAGGGAATAAATTCAAAAATTGGATATTCCTTCATTAAAATTAATGTTTGCCATAATCTACCCATTCTCCCATTTCCATCTATAAATGGATGAATAAATTCCAATTCATAATGAAACACACAACTTTTGATTAAACTAATTTCAGTATCCTTTTTAAGATAAGTAAAAAGGTCTTTCATTAAATAAATAACTTTATCAAAACCAGGTGCAAAATGTTCAATTTTTTTACCTTTTACAATACCAACATTTTGTTTTCTATAACTACCTGAATGATCTAATAACCCTTCTAATAAACATTGATGTGCTTTTAATAAGGATTTTTCTGAATAAGGATCAAACTTAGAAAGTGCCTGATACACATTTATAGCATTTTGAACCTCAATTATATCTTTCTTTGGTCCTACAATTCTTTTATTTTCTAAAAGAGCTGTAATTTGTGACTCAGTTAATGTGTTACCTTCTATTTGCAAAGAAGCATGAATCGTTCGAATCTGATTTTGCTTTCTTAATACAGCAGAAGGTTTATCTAAGTGCAAAATATTAATTTCCCCCAATTTAACTGAAATTGCTGAAATTAAACGAATTATATTTTCATTAATATAATATGGAGGCTTCATGATACTATCATTTGATACTATCAAAAGTAATTAATTTTTTTATAAAATTCACATAAACCGATACCCCACACTCGCTTCAGTAATCAAATGTACTGGGTGCGTAGGATCATTTTCTATTTTTTTTCGTAATTGTCCAATGAAGACGCGTAAATATTGGGATTCATTTTGATAAGAAGGTCCCCAAATTTCTTTTAGTAAATAATTATGAGTCAATACTCTACCTTCATTTTTTGCCAACATTGACAGTAAATTGTATTCAGTAGCTGTTAACTTTACAATTTGATGATCTTTTTTCACCGTTCTTCCTACAATATCAATTTCTAAATCTCCAGATTGAATAATTGTACTCGCTACATCTTTTGTTTTTGATTTTAAAATACTGCGTAATCGGGCCAATAATTCACCGGTACGGAAAGGTTTTGTTAAATAATCAGTTGCTCCATTATCAAAGGCTTGTACCAATTGTTCTTCGTCATTTAAAACAGTCAACATGATAATTGGACCTGAATACCATTCCCTTAATTTCAATAAACCATTTTGTCCAGAATCATCCGGTAAACCAATATCTAATAAAATCAAATCAGGAGGGTGAATAGCCGCTGTTGCAATCCCATCTTTCATCGTAGTTGCACTAACAACCTTGTAATCTGCTGTTTCTAATACAATTTGAAGTAATTTTTGAATCTGAATTTCATCATCAATTACTAAAATGGTCGCCTTATTCATTCTTTAATTTGTTTAAATATGAAATTTCACATGGAACATTTATTGTAAAAATTGCTCCACCTTGTCTATCATTTTCTAAAGTTATTGTTCCATCTTGCGCTTCTACAAAGCCTTTTACAATAGACAAGCCTAAACCTGTTCCTCCAGCAATGGTATGATTAATTCTATAAAATTTATCAAAAACAAATTCTATCTCATCACTCGGAAAACCAGGTCCATTGTCAGAAATGATTAAAATCAATTCATCGTTTTTATGAATTTCATTCGTATCAATTACCACACGTTCATTTAATACAGAAATAGATATTTTTGAATAATCTGGTGTGTATAATAATGCATTAATTAATAAGTTATGAATAATTTGTTCAACGATTACTTTATCAATTTTATACAAAGGTAAATTCTCAGGTAAATCAACAATTAATTGATGGTTTTTCTTATTAATATCGATCTTATTGATCACTGTATAAATCAATTCCTCCATGTCGACCCAATCTTTTTTCAATTTCAACGAACCCGATTCCAGTCGCGACATATTCAATAAATTTTCCACCTGATTATTCAATCGGATAGTAGCAATCGAAATTTCATCGATTAATTTACTTTTATTCTCATTGGACAATTGTAAACTACTTTCTTTCAACGAATCGGTCGCTCCTAAAATGGTTGCGATAGGTGTTTTTAACTCATGCGAAAGCGAATTAAACAATGTATTATACAACATTATGATTTGTTCCTCGTTTTTCTTCTCAGAGAGCTCTTTTTTGAATTTACGAATCTTGTAACTCAACACAGCATTAACCATAGCAATAATGAAATAAAAAAGCAAAAAGAAGCGGTCTTCTGTGTTGCCTATACTAAATGTAAATCGAGGTTCTATAAAGAAGAAATCCCAACACAGAGCACTCAAGGTTGCAGCAATCAATACAGGCGCAATTTCAAATAACATTGCAAGTACCGAAACGCAAAACAATAAAATAAACGCTACATATTTGTAGGGTAAAAAATCTGAAACAAAGTAACAGATCGTTGATGTAAACAATATTAATAAAATACTTATGTAATATTGAAAGCCTCTGATTGTTTTCATTTACTTACTAATTAGAACGAAGCAAATGTATAATAGTTGGTATCACAAGAAAAAATGATGGAGTAAAGATTTTGTAAATTTATTCATTTTCTTCTTCAGCATCTCCCCAACCTTCCAAGAAATAACCTAATTCTCTACGGTCTTTTTTGGTTGGTTTTCCGCTTCCGTTATCTCGGTAAACTGCTTGAGAAAGATTGTATAATCTGAATTTTTCAACCTCTTCTAAAGGTGTAGTATCAATTAAATAATTTTCAACCAATTTAGGTCCTATTCGCTTATCTATAATGTCAATTAACTTATAACTAAAAGTTGCTGTATTTTTAGAAATCTCGATAGAATCACCCACTTTAGGTTCACGTGAAGCTTTTACTTGCTGTCCGTTCAATTTAATTTTCCCTTTAGAAATCAATTCTGAGGCCTGTGAGCGCGTTTTAGCTAATCTAACAGCCCAGACTACTTTATCAAAGCGTGATGCCATCTCGAATCTTTTTTGGAAGTGATTTTAAAACCAACTCATACGAATGGTCGATTAACTCTAAAACCAGTTGATTATCAACATCATGAAAAACATTTACCGTATTCCAATGCTTTTTATTCATGTGAAATCCAGCTTTTATGCCTTCATATCGTTCTCTTAAATTGATGGATTTTTCAGGATCGCATTTGAGGTTGATGCTTTTAAAATCTTCAATTCCACACAAAGCAAAAATTTTACCTCCGATTTTAAAAACTAAAACAGTATCATCAAACGGAAAACATTCTTCCGCTTGATGCTTACTTATACAATATTCTCGAATAAATTCAAGATTCATTTCTTATTAATGTAAAGCCGGTGCGTTATCATAATGACCTAAATCATATAACATTTTAGAATGTTTTACAATTGCTCCTAAAAATGTTTTTTCACTATTATATGGCAAATTATATTCTTCGGCTGTTTGTTTCACAATTTTTGAAATTTCACGGTAATGTACATGACAAATATTTGGAAACAAATGGTGTTCAACCTGGTAATTTAAACCACCAACATACCAAGACAATAAACGTGCACCAGGAGCAAAATTTGCTGTATTATACAATTGGTTTACAGCCCAATCAGCTTCAATGTTTCCTGAATCATCAGGCATTGGATAATTAGATGATGGAACAACATGCGCAGGTTGAAAAATAATTCCTAAAATAAAACCACAAATAAACTGCATCATTAAAAAACACAAAATTGTTGCCGACCATGACAAAGGCGAAAACATGAGTGGTAAGCCTAGTATTAATGCATAATATATTATTTTAGTAACAATCAACATTATTAATGAGGGAACAAATTTAACTTGTTGTGTTTCTAATAATTCCAATTTAGAATATCGAAATAATTGTTTAAAATCTTTATTAGTTGCCCAAGACAAAGTCATTAAACCATAAAAAAACCAAGCATATAAATGTTGAAAACGGTGCGCCTTATATCTTTTAGCGTGTGGAGAAAAACGCATTAAAATTCCTGGGTCAATATCTTCATCTAATCCTGTTACATTCGTATAAGTATGATGCAACACATTGTGTTGAATTCTCCAATTATAATCAATACCACCAATGATATAAATAATTCTACCCAAAAGATTATTAACAACCATATTTTTTGAATAGGCATTGTGATTTGCATCGTGCATAATACTTAAACCGATACCAGCCATACCAAAACCCATCAAAGCCCACATTGCAATTGTTAAACTTAAAGAATTTTGAACCACCTCCAACGAATTAATAAAAACGAATGGGATAACGTACAAACAAATCATAAAAATAGTTTTTAAAACCATTCCCAAATTCCCATGTCTCGATTTACCTGTAGATTTAAAATACTCATTTACACGTTGTTTCAGAACCTTGTAAAATTCTTCGTTGTGGTCCTTGGAAAACTTTATAACTGGTATTTTCATAAATAATTATTGTATTTTAAAAGTGCAATCTGTTTGTTTTCAGTATAAAGCACCCAAATTATTAAAAAAGCGAAACACAAAGTTACGACATTAAATTGAAAATTAATACTTTTACGAATCACAAAGTTTGCTAATTCTACGATTTCCAAAATGAATGATAGACTTTAATCTTCCATTAAAAATTAAATAATTACTTTTGTTTCAATAATTTTTTTTAGTAAAACTCTTTATTTATAGGCAAATGAGCGAGAATATCAATCCATTATCATATTGTGAAAATATTTTAATTCGAAAACGATTTCCAACAAATGAAATTACTATAGGAATTTTAAAAATGGGAGCAGAAAATCCAATACGTGTTCAATCAATGACAACAGTTGACACATTGGATACAGCAGGTTCAGTAGAACAATCCTTAAAATTAATTAACGCTGGTTGTGAATTAATTCGTTTAACTGCTCCAAGTAAAAAAGAAGCCGAGAATTTAGGTAAAATTAAACGAATACTCAATGTACAAAATCATTTTGTTCCGCTTGTTGCAGACATACATTTCACACCAAATGCAGCCGAAATAGCTGCTCGATTGATTGAAAAAGTTCGAGTAAATCCAGGAAACTATGCTGATAAAAAGAAATTTGAGGAAATTGAATACACCGATGAAACTTACCTTTCTGAATTAATTCGCATTGAAGAAAAATTTACACCACTTGTTTTACTGTGTAAAGAAAAGAGTACAGCTATACGAATTGGCACAAATCATGGATCACTATCTGACAGAATATTAAGTCGTTTTGGTGATACACCTGAAGGAATGGTTGAATCTGCAATGGAATTTATTCGAATTTGTAAAAAGCATGATTTTAACGACATCGTTATTTCTATGAAAGCCAGTAATACCTTGATAATGGTTCAAGCTTATCGTTTATTGGTCGCAACAATGAAAATGGAAGGAATGAATTATCCGCTACATTTAGGTGTAACTGAAGCGGGGGATGGAGAAGATGGACGAATAAAATCAGCTGTTGGAATAGGAACTTTGTTAGAAGATGGATTGGGAGATACATTGCGTGTTTCATTAACAGAAGATCCTGAATTAGAAATACCTGTCGCTCAAAAATTAATTCAAAAATACACCAAGCTTGAAAACAACTTTGATTTATCACTTATAAAAATTGAAAAATTACCATACAATCCGTTTCAATACAATAAACACAAAACCATTGATATTGAACATATTGGAAGCAAAAATGTACCTGTTGTTATTGCTGATTTAACATCTAAAACCGAATTAAAACCTGCTAATTTATTTGCTTTTGGATATAATTATGCCGTTAACTTAGATAAATATAACTTATCAGACCAAGCCGTTGATTTTGCGTATTTAGGAAATTTAAAACCAAATTTTGAACTTCCTGGCTCATTAAAATTAATCTCTGAATATCATCATTGGAAAAAATATTACAGCACAGTAAACAATATATATCCAATAATAGATTTAAATTCAATATCGGAGTTCTCAAATTCATCAAAACCCTTTTTTGTAAGAATAAAAGCGGAAGAAAACGATATCGTAATACTCCAACACTATTCCTTAGCTATTATTGTATTAGAAACTGAATATGCCAATAAAACACAATTATTTCGCAATTTTAGAATAAATTTATCGAAATTAAATATATTGAATCCCGTAATTTTACATATTGAGAAAAATGACATCGATCCAGAAATGTTTCAATTATCCGTTTCAGCAGAATTAGGAGGAAGTTTAATAGATGGATTTGGTGATGGAATTTGGATAACATCAAATCAATCAGATGCTTTAATTAATTCTACTGCATTTGGAATATTACAAGCAACCAGAACTAGAATTTCAAAAACTGAATATATTTCTTGTCCTTCATGTGGAAGAACACTTTTTGATCTTCAAGAAACAACACAAAAAATTAGAGAACGCACTTCTCATTTAAAAGGAATCAAAATTGGAATCATGGGATGTATTGTAAATGGGCCTGGAGAAATGGCCGATGCAGATTATGGTTATGTTGGAACAGGGCCTGGTAAAATTAATTTATATAAAGAGAAAAACGTAATGCAGAAAAATGTTTCCGAAAAAGAAGCTGTAGATGCCTTAATTAATTTAATCAAAGAAAATGGAGATTGGATTGAACCAAAAAATTAAAAAAGTATTTTACGTAAAATGGTCAATTTTTAATAAACCGACCATATTTATTTTAAAAAAGTAAAAAAACACGTCTTTTTAAATCAATTATCTAACATGTGGTAATATGTTTCGATATATAAAACATAAAAACCGCCTTAAATCGCTTTAAAATCCATTTTTAATCTTTAAAAATTATTTTTTTGAGTTTCACGTGAAACAAAAAGAGATTTTAGAATAGATTTTGAAAAGAAGATAAAACATTAAAAAATATCACACTCCTTAATCTTCACTCAAAGGAGTAAAACTATAAAATTATTCTAAATAATATTTATAAAAATAAATCACATAAAATCGTCTAAAAATTGAATCTACAAAACAATAATTAAGTAAATAAAAAATCCGACCAAAATAAAGATCGGATTTTGAGTTTCACGTGAAACAAATTTAAAATTATTTACCTATATGAATCAATAATACAGCAATATCACTAGGAGATACACCACTTACTCTTGATGCTTGACCAACTGTAGCAGGTTGTAATTTGGTAAGTTTTTGACGGGCTTCAATACTTAAACTAGGCATTACCATATAATCAATATTCTGAGGTATTTTACGTTCATCCATACGACTCATTTTTAAAGCAAGATCTTCTTCGCGTGAAATATAACCCTCATATTTTAAGAGTATTTCAGTCTGAGAAACAATTTCAGAATTAATTTCTAACAATTGTTCAGCTAAAAGTTTTGAAACTGAACTCATAGCTAATACATCCTCAATTGTAATATGTGGACGTGTAATAAGAGAAGATAATTTAACCTGTTGTGTGATAGGAGAACTTTCTTTAGCAATTAATATAGGATTCGCTACTTCTTGAGAAACACCTTCCTTTTGTAAAGATTTCTTTAAAGCTTGAACACCTTCTAATTTATCTTGAACTCTTTTTAATTCAGTATCTGAAACCATTCCGATAGCATGAGCTAAAGGTGTTAAACGAATATCAGCATTATCATGACGAAGTAGAATTCTATACTCTGCACGACTCGTAAACATACGATATGGTTCTTCTGTACCTTTAGTAATTAAATCATCTATTAAAACACCTATATAAGCTTCGCTTCTAGACAAAATAAAATCATCTTGATTATAAACTTTCCGATGAGCATTAATTCCAGCCATTAAACCTTGGCAAGCTGCTTCTTCATAACCAGTAGTTCCATTGATTTGACCAGCAAAATATAATCCACTAACCAATTTTGTTTCTAAAGTATGTTTTAACTGCGTAGGAGGGAAATAATCATATTCAATAGCATAACCAGGGCGAAACATTTTTACATTTTCAAAACCTGGAATAGTTTTTAATGCCGCCAACTGAATTTCTTCAGGTAGAGAAGTACTAAATCCATTCACATAGATTTCACATGTATCCCAACCCTCTGGTTCAACAAATATTTGATGACGATCTTTATCAGCAAAACGATTTATTTTATCTTCAATACTTGGACAATAACGCGGACCTGTACTTTTAATAGAGCCATTAAACATTGGAGAACGATCGAAACCAGTTTTCAACATTTCATGCGTATCTGTATTCGTATAAGTAATATAACAAGGTCGTTGTTTTGACAATGGTAAAGTATCACTGAAACTAAATTTTGCAGGATTTTCATCACCAGGCTGAATTTCCATTTTATCATAATGCAAAGAACGACCATCAACACGTGGTGGTGTTCCTGTTTTCATTCTACCTGCTTCAAAACCTAAAGCAACTAAATCTTCCGTAATACCAATTGATGCTCTTTCCGCTGCTCGTCCTCCACCAAATTGCTTTTCACCCATGTGAATTAATCCATTCAAAAAAGTACCATTCGTCAAAACAACTGATTTTGAAAAAATAAAAATACCCAAAGATGTTCGCACACCTTTTACAATATTATTCTCAACGATTAAACCTATACACATGTCTTGCCAAAAATCAACATTTGGATTGCGTTCTAAAAGCAAACGCCACTCTTCAGCAAACTTCATACGATCACTTTGAGCACGAGGTGACCACATTGCAGGACCCTTAGAGGAATTCAACATACGGAATTGAATCGCACTTTTATCCGTAACAATTCCTGAACCACCACCTAAAGCATCAATCTCACGAATAATTTGACCTTTTGCAACTCCACCCATTGCTGGATTACAACTCATCTGTGCAATGGTGTTCATATTCATTGTCAACAACAAAACTGAACTACCCAATTTAGCAGCAGCATTAGCAGCTTCACAACCAGCATGCCCACCACCAACTACTATAACATCATATTCTTTTAACATATTTTTCGTGTTCCACGTGGAACAAATTTACAACGATTAAAATTCAAATAAAAATTAAGTTTCACGTGGAACAATTCGAGCAAGATAAAAATCTTCTTTAAATCGCATCATCTTCTCATCTTCTGGAAATTTATCTTTATAACCACACAAGTGTAAAACGCCATGAACAATCACACGATTTAATTCGTTTTCGAAAGAAACACCATTTTGAATTGAATTATCAAGCACACGATCTTTTGATATAAACAAATCCCCCATAATTAAATCACCTTCACAATAATCGAAAGTAATAATGTCTGTATAATAATCGTGTTGTAAGAACTCAATATTTTTCTGCAATAAATATTCATCTGAACAGAAAATTAAATTAACTTCCTCTAAATTTTTATTTTCAACATTACAACAATCCGATAGCCATGAAATAAAAAATTCTGGATCAAGACCCAGAATTTCAACATCTTCAAAAAATAAATTAATCATTTTATTTGGTAAAATATATATTAACTTTCGTGCCATTTTCTTCAAACTCAACTTCATCAGCTAGGTTTTTCATTAAAAATATACCGCGTCCATTTTCTTTTTCAATATTTTCAGGTGAAGTAGGGTCGGGGAGGTTGTGAAAATCAAAACCTCTTCCATGATCTTTTACAGTAAAACAAAATTCATCTTCCTTGTCAGCAACACCGACATTAACTTCCAATTCATTTTGAAAAGTATTTCCATGTTGAATAGCATTATTCACCGCTTCCGTAACTGCAATTAAAACATTACCATAAAAATCTTCTTGAACACCTAATTCACTACAGACTTTATCTATTAATGTTTCAACCTTACGTACCGCAGCATAATCTGACGGAATAGAAATATTATCTACTATTGTAAAACCTTCTCTCATACAAAACATATATCTTCAATAATCAATTCGCTCTATTGAAATATTCGTTTGCTTTATCTTTATAATACTTTCTATATAAAGGGTCAACAGATCTCAATAATTCAATTTGTTTGAGCTTTTGTTTCGTATACTCATCAAATCGAATTTGGTTACTATTATTTACACTTTTTCCTTCTTTTGATTCTCTTTTTTCTTCAAACCCTCTCTCCATCAATGCTTTTTCAGACTCTAACAAACGTGTTAAAATATCCTTTTGCCGTTTAATCATTTCAGGTGAAAAGTTTTTATTAATCAAATCCTTTTCTTGTTTTTCTAATTCATTAATCAAAGGGTTCAATTTATTACCTGTTCCTTTGCCATCTTTATTTAATTCATTTTTTAATTGCTCCAATCTTTGTCTAATAGCCGTTTGCTGAGCTGCCATTTTTGCTATTTCTTTATTACCCAAACCTGGCATACCCATATTTCCTCCTTGCCCAGGTTTTGAACCAGGTTTATCCCCAGGCTTATCTCCACCAGGATTGGGACCTTTTTGCATTTGCTCTAATTGTTTTTTCAACATTTCTTTCATATCGCCTGGGTTCATTGAATCACCAGACTTCGGTTTTCCTTTACCTTTACCTCCAGGTTTTGAACATGAACCACCACCTTTAGATTCAGACTGCATTTGTTGTTGCATGCTTTCTAACGACTCATTAAGCAACAAAGCAAGATTGTTATAAGAAGTCATAACGGATTGTTGATGTGTATTTAAATAACGCTTGCGGTGTTCATCAATATCTTCTAAAGCTAAACCAAAATTCTTTTCAATATCATTCAATTCTTTATCTATAAAAGAGGCAATTTTAGGTTGTCTTTGAGCTAAAGCTTCTAAACTGTCTTTAATAACTTTGGTGTCATCAATAATATTTCGTTGCACACGGCCATATTTCCGATAACTTGGATCATTGTCTTTTACATTCGTGAATTTATACATTACATCTTCTTGTGCAAAACTCAAAGTCATTAAGTTTTTTAAAATAGACCGAAGCGTATTAATGTCTTCTTCTTGTTGTTCTTTATTTGATTCTTGCTGCATCTGATCCAATTCATCAGCCATTTTTTTCATTTCATCAGCTGCTTTTTTCTGATTTTCGGAAGCTTTTTTTCCTTTTTTATTGTTTAAATTTTCGGAAGCTTTTTTCATCTCTTCCGAAATTTCTTTTTTCATCTCTTCCTGATCACCTAAATTCATAGGACTTTTTAATTCTTCATTCAATTTTTTTAACTCATCTAAATCTTCCTTTAGTTCTTCAAATTTCTCATTTAACTGATCCTGTTTTGGTTTAGCTGATTCAGAATTTAACCGTTCATTATCAATTTTTTCTTTCAATTCATTTTGCTCTTTTGAAAGCTCTTTCAATTCTTTTTCAAGATCATCAATTTTTTCATTTACTTGTAATTTTTTAAGCATTTCTAAACTACGATCTAATTGCTTTTTCATATCCTCAGAAGATTGCTCAACATCTTCCATTTGTTTTTCTAATTTCTCATTATTATCTTGCTTTAATAAATCTTCTAACTTTTTCAAAAGTTCCATTAATTCATCATCCATCACTTCATTCAATAAATCTTCTATCATTTGTTGTTTTTCCAACAACTCTTTATCCATTTCAGATAATTGATTTTTTTGCTCCGTACTCTCTTCTATTTGCTGTAACATTTGCTCCAAAGACTTTTGTATATTTTGTTGCTCTTGCTGTAATTGCTGTACTTGATTTATTTTATTAAAATCATTTGATTTAGAATTTAAAATGTCTTTTTTTAAATGATCTACTTTCTTTTGAAAATCATTTG
Source organism: Flavobacteriia bacterium (assembly GCA_016178305.1). Lineage (GTDB taxonomy): Bacteria > Bacteroidota > Bacteroidia > Flavobacteriales_D > Crocinitomicaceae > CAIUKX01. Next base: position 40,273 of record JACOTM010000043.1, read on the forward strand.
CTTTCGTTAAAATATCTTTCAAATTTTCTTTAGATTCAAGTTGATCTTCAAAACGTTTTTCATTTAATTCTTCTAAAGATGGAAGTTTATATTCAAATGTTTGACTGCGTGAAGATTTAGAACCATTCACACCATCATTATCATTCACAATAAAATAATATTCAATTTTATCATTTAATTTAACATCTTCATGTTTGAAGTCAACGGCAAAATTAAATGGCATTTCAGTTCCAAGAACCTTACCAACAGGAATAGATTGTGTCCGTTTTTTACCATTTTCGGAAATAATAGTATAAACAAATTTCAAAGAAGTAAACCCATAATCATCAGCTATAGAACCAGAAAAAAAGCGAATTGATTCAGAAATAGAATCTTTTATTTCATCAACATGAATCGAAGGAAAACCGTCTTTCGCAACAGTAATAAAAAAACTAGCGGTATCCTTTTTATTGTTTTGAGAATTAAACATTGCTATACGAATACGGGCATCATTTAAAAACTTTTGTTTAATCCTAAATGATTCATCTTCATAAACAGTTGACTTCGAATTAATATCAAAAACAACTTTTTGTGTATTTTTAGTAATAATATTCCATTCAACAAATGTTCCTTCAGGTATTGCTAAATCTCCAGAATTTATAATGGTCTCCGGCTGTTTTCCTAAATAAGACGGATATACTAATCTTGCTTCTAATTTTCCAATTGTTGATTTTTTAATTACATGAATAGGATAGATTGTACTTTCAAATGAATTGCCTTCAAAATAAAATTGATCATTTTCTTTAATTTTTTTTAAGAACCCGTGAGCAGCATTTTTAGCAGATTTTTCCATTAAAAATTTCCCTTGACTGCTAACCAAATATATTTTATCAGGAAATTGGGATCCTTTTAAAATTAAATTAATTTCTAAATCATCACCTTCTTCAACTTCTAGGTCTGTGTTATTTAAAACAAAGTCAAAAGGAGCAATTGGCTTAAATTCTTGAGAATAATTTACAACTCTTTCTGTTCCTTGTTGAAACAAAGTTGGAACAAAAATACCAACTGCCAAAAAGATTAATAGCAACGGAATAATATATTTTAAATAACGTTTGTTCTCTTTAATATCAATTGCTGTTGTAAAAGGAATAGCAGTTAAGGAAGCAGAACGTTGTGAAACACTTGCTCGAATAAGCTCAAAATTACCTTCGTTTTGAGTCAAATTATCATTCAACTGTAACGTATTTAATAAGCGATCTGAAATCGAAGGAAAAAAACTTCCAATAATTTTAGATGCTTGATAGCGATCTATTTGTTTTCCTAAAGCAAACAACCGCGACACAGGTATGATAATATACTTTGCTAATACATAAATATTAGTCAAAATAAATCCAAAAAATAAGATTGCACGAACAACAGAGTTGAATCTTCCAAAAAATTCCAAGGTTGTCGTTAATAAAAAAGAAAAAAGAAAAATAATACCAAAAAGGAATAATCCTTTAATCATTTCATTCTTATAATATTTGCGAATAAACGCATCAATCTGACTTAATAATCTATCAAAAGCACTCATAGTATTCTCATTGATAATAGAAAAACGTATAAAAATAAAACAATATTATGATAACAAGGGTCTGGGAAACATATCCGAAAACAAAAAAATTGTTAAATGTAAAATGAATCATAAATAACAACTTATAAATCATATTATATATCTGATTATGAACAATATATTAATTAATAAAATGTAGTTTAAAAGCAATGTAAACACTGAACTTAAAATCATTATCTTTGCAAAAAAAATTCATTATGTCTCAAAAACCTGTTCGTGTAAGATTTGCACCATCTCCTACAGGCCCATTACACATGGGAGGAGTAAGAACTGCATTATATAATTATTTATTTGCAAAAAAAAAATAATGGTACGTTTATTATACGTATTGAAGATACAGATCAAACACGTTTTGTACCTGGTACACAACAATATATAATGGACGCATTAGAATGGTGTGGAATTATGCCTACAGAAGGTCCTGGTTTAGGTGGTGAATATGGTCCTTATGTACAATCTGAAAGAAAAGAAATGTACAGACCGTATGCACAACAGTTAATTAACAATGAATCTGCATATTACGCCTTTGATACAGCTGAGGAATTGGAAAAAGTACGTGAACAAGCAAAAGCTATGGGAATGCCGAGCTGGCAATACAATAGTGTAACAAGAACTTCTTTAAGAAATTCACTAACTCTTCCAGCAGATGAAGTTAAACGCTTATTAGAAGCTGGTGAACCTTATGTAATAAGAATGAAAATGCCTCGCAATAGAGACGTAAGATTTGAAGATAATATCAGAGGATGGGTTGTTGTAAATACAAATAATTTAGATGATAAAGTACTTTTCAAAAGTGATGGTATGCCAACTTATCATTTAGCAAATATTGTGGATGACCATTTAATGAAAATTTCACATGTAATTCGAGGAGAAGAATGGTTACCTTCAGCACCGCTACATGTTTTATTATATGAAGCTTTTGGTTGGGATTGTCCAGAATTTGCACATTTACCATTGTTATTAAAACCTGATGGAAATGGTAAACTCTCAAAAAGAGATGGTGACCGTTTAGGGTTCCCTGTTTTTCCAACAAATTGGACAACAGCTGAAGGAGAAGTTTATTCTGGATATAGAGAAAATGGATACTTTCCTCAAGCATTCATTAATATGTTAGCATTGTTAGGATGGAATCCAGGAAACAATAAAGAGATTTTTTCTTTAGAAGAATTAGTAGATGCATTTAGCTTAGAAAGGGTTTCTAAATCAGGAGCAAAATTTGACGCTGAAAAAACAAAATGGTTTCAACAAACTTATTTAAGAGCAACAGATGATACGGTGTTAGCAAATATGTTATCGCAAGAATTAACAGAAACTTACGATAAAAAAGTTTTAACAAACGTTTGTCACTTGATGAAGGAAAGAGCAACATTCTTAAAAGATATCTTAATTGAAGGTGCTTATTTATTAAATAAACCTATTTCATACGATCAACAAACTATCGATAAAAAATGGAAAGAAGATACTTCTGCTATTTTAAAAGAATGGTTTACTCAATTGGAAGCAATTTCAGATTTTACAGCTGAAAACATTGAAACAGCATTCAAATCATTTTTAGAAACTAAAGGATTAGGAATCGGAGCGGTATTACCAAATTTTCGTTTGTTAATTACTGGAACAGGAATGGGACCAAGTATGTTCGAAATCTGTGCATTTTTAGGTAAAATGGAATGTATTGAAAGAATGAATATTGGATTTGGAAAAATAAATAAATAAAAAATTAGACATTAGAAGCTAGACTTTAGACAAAAAGTTTAGTCTAGCTTCTAATATCTAGCATCTAATATCTCAAAATGAAACACACCATAGAAGTCAACGGAATAAAATTATATGCTTTTCACGGATGTTTGCCGGAAGAGGGGAAAATTGGTGGTCATTATACCGTAGATATATCGTTAACAACTGATTTTACGGAAGCGGCTCTTTCTGATGAATTAATTCAAACTATCGATTATTGTGATATCAATCGAATTGTGACTGAAGAAATGGCTATTCGATCGAAATTAATTGAACATGTTGGACAAAGAATTTATAATCGTATTTATAAACAAATAGCTAACATCTTGACTTTAAAAGTGAAAATAATTAAAATTTGTCCTCCAATTAATGGAGATGTACAAAACGTTGCAATAATAATAGAAGATTAATTGTTTTTTAAATTTTTTTATTAATTTTGCACCACACAAATGGTTTTGTGGCCGAGCGGTTAGGCAGCGGTCTGCAAAACCGTCTACAGCGGTTCGAATCCGCTCGAAACCTCAAAAGCTCTGATTATTCAGAGCTTTTTTCGTTTAATGAATTCGTTTTCAAAAAAAGTAATTCACGTTATAAAATAAACTGAAAGTACGAACAAAAAGAAATTGAATATTCTTTTATCCTGAATCTAACTAAGGTTATTAGTGTTTAATATCCAATGTTTGATATTTCTTCACAACTTCGCCTGCTTTAGATTTAGCTAATATAAAATAGATATAAGTACCAGAATTTACTAAATCACCATTTAAATTAATTCCGTCCCATTTAAAATTAGGATCTTCAGAAGTAAATACTGTTTTATTTGTTTGATCCATAATTACAATTGAAAAATCATTTAATCCTTCAGATTCAATAAAAAACAAATCATTTGTTCCATCATTATTTGGAGAAAAAACATTTGTCAATTTTATTGTATATTCTTCTATTTTATTTTGTTTAGGATGAATGAATTCATCTTTAGCAGGTAAAACTTTTTGTTCTTCTTTGTTTTCCTCTATATGTGTGGTAGAGGAAGAAATATTATTTTCATTCGTTATTTGTGGAATAGACGTCTCGTTTGAAATAATATTTATTGGGTTGTTTATTAATAATATATTGGGTACTGTAGGTAATATACAAATAGATCCAATATTATCTTTATTATTGTTAGCAACTGTCGTTTGATTGTGTTGTAAATTATTCGTGATAATTTTTTGATCTTCTATTTGAATTTTATTCTCTATATTTTGAATTGAATTTTGCGTTTTAGTAGGTTTTACAGTTGTTTGAGAATTAGTAGTAATTAGATAAGCGCCAACAATAGTAGCAGCGGTAATAGAAGAACCAATAATTATTTTTGATAATACAGAAATACCTGTAGCTGTTGAACTAGCAGCAGTAGGAATTTGACTAGAAATACTAGTCCATAAATTTTCATTAACTGGAAGTTCTAAATCTTTCAATTTTTCTGAAAATATATCTTTCAATAAGTCTTTATCTCCCATCACCTGTAATTTCTAATTTTGATCTTAAATAAGCCTTTGCTCGCATATACTGAGATTTAGAAGTACTTTCTGAAATCCCAAGTGTATCTGCTATTTCTTGATGACTATATCCTTCAATCGCAAACATGTTAAAAACAACTTTATACCCGTCTGGCATAGCATTTATCAATTTTAATAAATCTTCTGCCATCATCCCTTCTAAAACATAATCATTTCCACCTACTTGATAATCAATAGAATCTAATTGAATATCTTGCATAAATTTGGAGTTTTTTCGAATATGATCCAAAGCTGTGTTTACCATTATTCTTCGAATCCATCCTTCTAACGAACCTGAATGATTAAAGTCTTTTAATTTTGTAAAAACTTTCACAAAACCATCTTGTAAAACATCTTCAGATTCATCTTGATTTTTAGAATAGCGGTTACAAACAGCCATCATTTTCTTTGAAAACTTTTCAAACAACATGTACTGTGCTTTAGCATTTCCTTTAACACATTCATTAATTAATGTAATTTCATCCATTGCACATGTACTTCTAGGAAGACGATAATTGATATTTTATAGTTGCATTGAATCCTTAAAAAAGAATTAATTTCGTTTACTACTAAACAAAGTTAATAATGAAATCAATATTCACTTATTCATTTCTTCTCTTATTTGCAAAATTTGGCATTGCACATCAAGATTTTAGAATAAAAGAAGGAAATTGGAGTGCTAAACTACTACTCAACGAGAAAGATGAATTACCTTTCAAATTAATCATTCAAAAGGTAAAATCAAAGTATCAATTTATTATTTGTAATGCTTCTGAAAAAATTACATTAACAGATCTCGAAAAAAAAGGAGATAGTTTGATAGTTAGCTTTCCAACATTTAACTCAAAATTGTTCTTTAAAATTCATACTAAAAAAGAACTAAAAGGATATTGGCTTAACTATAATAAATCAAACAACTATAAAATTCCATTTAGTGCATATTTTAATTATGAAACTAGATTTTCAAATCAAACCAATGATACACAAACATCAATAATTAATGGAAAGTGGAAAGTAATTTTTGACCCAAATACAAATGATGCGTACCCTTCTATAGGTTTATTTTCACAAAATAATCAATCCATAAGTGGAACATTTTTAACCGAAACAGGTGATTATCGATATTTAGAAGGAAATCAATTTGGAAATCAATTGTTTTTATCTTGTTTTGATGGATCCCATGCTTTTTTGTTTGTTGCTGAATTAAAAAATGATTCATTGAAAGGGCGTTTTTTAAGTGGTAAACATTTCGAAGGATTATGGGAAGCAACTAAAAACGATTCATTTCAATTAAATGATCCTTATTCAATAACCAAAATTCAAACTACTGAACCTTTCCATTTTCAATTAAAAGATATTAATGGAAAAGATTTTTCCTTTCCAAATCAACAATTTGAAAATAAAGTTGTTATAATTCAAATTATGGGAACTTGGTGTCCAAATTGTATGGATGAAACAAGGTATTATAAAGAACTTTATGAAAAATATCATTCCAAAGGTTTAGAAATAATATCAATAGGATACGAAGTTGGTGCAACGTTTGAAGATTATGCAAAAAAAATTGCCCTACTTAAAGAAAGATTAAATTTAAATTTTACTTTTTTAGTAGGAGGAAATGCAAGTAAATCCTTAGCATCTGAACAATTTTCTATGTTGAATGAAGTTATTTCTTTTCCGACGTCGATTTTTTTAAATAAAGATGGAATTGTAAAAAGAGTTCATACAGGATTTAATGGACCAGGTACAGGCGAATATTATACAGAATATGTAGAAAAAACAAATCTATTGATTGAGGCTATGTTGATGGAGAAATGAAGTTATAAGATCAAGATTTTAAGATTCAAGATATTAAGACTATAATCGTAAAAAATAAGTCTTAATATCTTGAATCTTTCAGTCTTAAATCTATCTATATACAAGCAATTTTATCAACTCTATTTTGATGTCTTCCTCCTTCAAATTCAGTTGAAAAGAAAGTATCAACCATTTCTATCCCTTCATCTATTGAAATAAAACGAGCAGGTAATACAATGATATTTGCATCATTATGTTGTCTTGCTAATTCAGCTATTTCTTTTTTCCAACACAAAGCAGCACGTATTCCTTGATGTTTATTTGCTGTCATATTAATACCATTACCAGAGCCACAAATCAGAATTCCTTTCATTCCTTTACTTTCTTCTACTAAAGAAGCAACAGGATGTGCATAATCAGGATAATCAATACTAGCAGTAGAGTGACATCCAAAATCTTTTACTTCGTAACCTTTATCTATTAAATAAGATTTCAGTATTTCTTTTAATTCATAACCTGCATGGTCTGCTCCAATTGGAATAATAACTTTACTCATAAATGATTTTATTTTTTTACAAAGTTAATTAGAAAGTAGTATTTTAGATTTTTTACAAGTTTAATTTATTCGAATTAACAAAAAAATAATGTTTTTTAATCCTATTAACAATCAGAAGAAGATATAAACAATCAATCAATTATACTATTTTTTAATGCTTGAAATAGAAGAGGTTGATAAAATAAAATTTACACATAAACTAAGATAAAAATGTTAATATCTGTGCATAACTAATCATAGATATAATTAGGAAAAATGAAAAATAATTCCAAACCAAATAGTATTTGAATAAACAATTAAAACTTTAGGCGAGTTATTCAAAAACAATGAACGTTTTTAACACAGAGATTATATAAATTTTATAAAAAAGTAATAAACAATTCAATGAAAGTATAATTTTGTTAATAACCCTATAACTATCTGATAAACTTATAAATTAAATAAAGTACTTTTGTTCATAATAAGTCTTAAAAATTTGATAAGTCATAATAACAATAAATAGAGATTCTTTTTTTACACATATTAACATTGCTAATAAATAAAATAAGTTTTCTTTTTTAAAAAATTCTTTATTTAATTTATATTATAAAAAAGCTATTGTGAGAGATTAGGATAATTAAAATTTAAAATGTACATTCAATACAATTCCATTTAAAACAAGGATAAACAATAATTAATTAACTGATATTTAAATAATTAAAAAAATATAATCAATTAAAATGTTTGAACGCTTTGCCATTTTTAAAGTAGCTGAAAAACAATTTTTCAATTATTATGAAAAAGAAAATGATTTTCATCGCCTAGCTATTTTTTATAGTATAGGTGCATTAATAGTTGCCCCCATATTTTGTTTATTAGCTTACAATTCTGAAATACCATCGATTTATTTTAATATTTGTTTATCATTTACTATTGCATTTCCAATATATATAATTATTTGTTGGTGGTTTGTTCAACTTAGAAATTACCTGATTTATTTTTTCATTATTCATTTATTTGTTAGTACATATTTTGCATTTGAAGATTTAGTTTATTCGAATTTTGATTTAATAAATTTTATTTACTTTTTTGTTTTATTTACGATTTGTTCTCATATCATTCAGCGACTAATTCCAACTTTAATTTACATTGCTTATTGCATTGGTTTATTGATTTATGGTTTTAATTATGTAGATCAACCTGAATTAACGAAAGAAAATGTTATTATAATTTTTTCTATTTTTTCAATAGCAACAATTTTAGTTTTATTATCTCGAATTCGATTAATTAATAATGTTCAAGATTATTCAGACTATTTAAAAAAAATTGTCAATAAACCTGGCTCAGGATTTATATTGTTCAAATTAAGAAATTCAAATGAAGACATTATCGATTTTAATCAAAAGACAAATAATCTTTTTGAAATTGACAATAATGATGAAAAAAAACGGCATCAAATGTTTTTTAGTTTTTTTTCTTTGGATGAAAAATTAACCATTCAAAATCAAACAATTGATGATACTTTTTATAAAAGAGTAGAATTAAATCATGCAAATAGTATTCGAACTTTAGAATTAAAAATTGTTTTATTGGTTTTAAAAAGTGGTAAATATTGGTTGTGTCGTTTAGAAGATATTACAGAAAATGTTTCTAAACAATTGGAATTAACCAATAGAGAAAAAAAATACAGAGATTTGTATTATAAAAATCAAGCGGGAGTATTTACTTTAAACAAATATTCTGTTTTACTAGATTGTAATGAAGCGTTTTTAAAAATTTTCGAGAATGAATTTTCGATTAATGAACCATTTTTTAGAGCAAAAGATATTGAATCATGGAATCGTTTGTTGATATATTTAGAAGAACATGAAACATTAAGAAATGAAAAATTTGAAATTAAATTAAATTCTGGTAAGGCTAAAACATTGATATTTAATTGGTATATAGACAGAATTAATTCATATATCGAAGGAACAGTAATTGATATTACCAAAGTTGAAAATGCATCAAAAGCAATTCAGTTAAGTGAAGAAAAATTTAGATTGATTTATGAAGAATCAAATGATGCTATTTTTCTTTTAAAAGATTTTAGAATTATTGATACAAATAGAAAAGGTATTCAAATTTTTGGATTTTCAAGAAATGAATTATTAAATACAGATTTATATGATTTATCAAATAATCCTTCAGACGATAAAAAAGAAAGTTTTGAGCATATTTTAAATGAGTTAAATCATTCTAAAAATATTCGTTTTAATTGGACTTTTAAAGGATATTCACATATAATTGAAGCTGAAATATCTATTGTTGAGCTGAAAGTAGAAAAAGAAATATTATATCAATGTGTTATTAGAGATGTAACAGAAAAAAATAAAAATATTAGAGCATTAGAAACGAGTCAGCAGAATTATAAATCGATTTTAGAAAACACACCAGAAGGATTTTTAATAGTAAAAAACGATAAAGTAATTTTTGCAAATCCAGAAATATTTAGGTTATGTAACGTATATGATAAAGAGAAATTAGATATTTTTCAATTATTTCATAATTCAGACCAGGAGCGATTTAATGAAATTTACCAGGAGCATATATTTTCAAAAAGTATCCAAGAGAAACAATTATCCATTCAACATTCCAATGAATTAATTACGAATGTAGATGTTACATTAGTAAAAACAACTTTTGGTGGAGATGATGCAACTTTACTTATTATCAAAGATGTTTCGGTTCAAAATAAACTATCTAAAGAAATTTTACGTGCAGAAATAGCAGAAGAAACAAATAAAATATTAAAAGAAGAAATATCTGAAAGAATAAAAACAGAAAAATTATTACAAGATCAGTATTTAAGAAGTAAAGCAATTTTTGATAGTTCTTCTAATACTTTACTGTTTATTTTTGATATGAATCATAAAATTTCTTCTTTTAACAAACACAGTGAAAATTATTTTTATCAATTAACAGGAAAAAAATTAGAAGAAAATCAATTGTATGGAGTTGTATTTTTAGAATTATTTAAACCGAAACAATTACGTTATTTTCAACATTTATTGAATCATGTTAAAAAAGGAAAATCTGAAAGAATTGAAATAAAATTTATTAATAATGATACTAAACATTGGTTAGAATTATTTATAAATCCAATTTTTGATACAGAAGGAAAAGTATATGAAATTTCAATGGTTGCGCATGATATTACAGAGAAAAAAAGAAATGAAAAAGAAATTGTAGCCTCTTTACAAGAGAAAGAAATTTTATTAAAAGAAATACATCATCGTGTAAAAAATAATTTACAAATTATATCAAGTATTTTGAATTTACAAAGTTCATTTGTTCAAGATCAAAAAATATTAGATATTCTACAAGATAGTAGAAATAGAATCCGTTCAATGGCAATGATTCATGAGAGTTTATATCGAACAACTAATTTTTCATCCATTAATTTTTCAAATTATATTTATAATATTTCTAGTAATTTATTAGCAACTTATCGAATCAATGAAGAAAATATTAATTTTAAATCGAATTTAAATTCTGTAGATTTAATTTTAGATCAAGCAATCCCTTGTGGATTGATGGTTAACGAGTTAATTACAAACGCAATTAAATATGCATTTCCAAATAATTTAAAAGGTGAAATAAAAATAAGTTTGGAAGAAAAAGAAAATACCGTATATTTAAGGGTAGAAGATGATGGTATTGGTTTACCTAAAGACTTTGATATTGAAAACTTAGAGTCATTAGGATTGCAACTGGTAGTATCACTTACAGAACAACTAAATGGGAATATTGAAATATTAAAAGAGAAGGGAACAAAATTTTTAATTACCTTTGAAAAGGCTAAACAATAAAAACTATTATGTCGAAAATTAATGTCTTGGTTGTAGAAGACGAATCAATCGTATCAAAAGATATTCAACATAGTTTGAAAAAATTAGGATACAATATCGTTGGAGCTGCAGCAACAGGAGAAAAAGCATTGGAATTGGCACACACTGAAAAACCAGATATCGTTTTAATGGATATCATGTTGAAGGGTGATATGAATGGTATTGAAGCTGCCGAAATAATCAAAAAAGAATTACAAATACCGGTTATATTTTTAACTGCTTATGCTGATGAATCTACATTATCAAAAGCAAAAGTAATTGAGCCTTATGGTTATATTATAAAACCATTCAAAGAAATAGATTTACACACTTCTATTGAAATGGCTATTTATAAAAACCAAAAAGAAAAAGAACAACTAAAAGAGATGGAATATTTATATTCTATTGTTGAAAATAAAGAAGCTTCAAAAGAATTTATTTTTGTAAAATCAAACAGTAAATTGGTCAAAATAAATTGCAAAGATATTTATTTTATAGAAGCTTTGAAAGATTATGTTGTCATTAATACAGCAGATACACGTTTTACAGTTCATTCTACTATGAAAGACATAGAAATGAAAATGGGAAATGAAGACTTTGTTAGAATTCACCGTTCATTTATCGTTCGATTAGATAAAATAGCTACGATTGAATTTCCTAATTTAACATTAGAAAACAATAAAAAGAATTTACCTATTGGTGGATCTTATAGAGATGAATTAAACAATCGAATTAATTTGATTTAAATCAGTAACTCTGTCTAAATTTATTATGATTTTAATATTTTAAGTCTTTTCCTCTCAAAACGCGTTAAGTTTTTAAGAAATAAAGATCCATTATTACTGAAAATCTTGCCTTTTTTGAGTAAAAAATCCAATAAAATCTTTTTATCCAATAATTTTAGATAGTTACTCAATATTAAGCGTTTTTTCTTTTCTTAATTCGACGTACACTATGGTGTTTATATTCATTTGAAACGACACTTATATTACCGTCTGTTTCTAAAATAACACTGTTAACTTCCTCAATAGAATCACTGCCATGTTCTCGAATTGCTTGTAAAAGTTCATCCGTAGTTATATCATTATTACGGCAATTTTCTTTTTGCATTTTTCCTTTATAGACTAAAATAACGGGTTCTCCTTCTATGAATTTTTTTACACCTGGAAACGTATATTTCAATTTTTTGAAAAGAAAATTAATCAAAAACAATACTCCTGCTGCCAATAATCCACCACCCAAAGAAGTATCAGAACCAACCATTGCATTTTGAACAGCATTACTAATCAATAAAACAAAAATCAAATCAGTTATAGATAACTGTGCTAATTCTGTTTTCCCTAAAAGTCTCAGTGCGAAAATAATAAAAAGATAAACGCAACTTGTACTGATAATAATATGTAAATAATTGTCCATTTTCTAATTGAAATGATTTAAAGATAACATAAATTGGATTGAGACAATAGGCTATTCAAGTAATTTTAACAATAAAATATTCAGTAGCGTTTGTAATTTGAAACCTTAAAAGATAGATAAAGTATTATTTACAGAATCTGTTTCAATTCTCATAAATTCTGCAAATAATACTCAGGTATTATACCGGTAGAACTTTGGTTTCTAATTCCCGAAAAGTTTCCCGAAAATTTTTAAACCATTTTCGATTACTTCTTGATTTTTTACTGGAATTTTTAAAAATGTTTCACCAGTCTTTTCGTCTGTTTGAACTAATATTTGTACAAGTTGTTTTGTTTTTTCTTGACTATTTAATGTTTCCATCAATTTACCAAAGAAATTAGTTCCAATTTCCACTAAATCAGCTGATTCATTTTTAGAAGATACTTGATTTGTTGTTTGCTGTGGTTCAACTGTAAAAGTATCTTTCTCTTCTATGATTTCCCTTTGAAAAGTGTCGGTGTGCGCTGTTGTCTTTACTTCTTCCCTATTTTCATCAGAAGAAGTTGTTTGATTAACAGATTCTTTAGCTGTTTCAAAATCTTTCACTTCTGTTTCTTCTTTTGTATATTGAAAACAATTATCAGCAGCAGTTAAATCCGAAACTTCTTTCATCAAGGTATTGAACTTACTTTCTTGTAAGAATATAGCACTTTCACCATTGTCCAAAACACCTGAAGCCATTGCAGATTTAAAATTTAATTTTCCAAGCATGGCATTTTCAATCGTATTTGCAGAAACAAAATTGATGATTTGGACTTTTCTTTTTTGTCCCATTCTGTGTATTCGCGCGATACGTTGTTCCAAAACGGCTGGATTCCAAGGTAAATCCATGTTTATCAAAATAGAAGCAGCTTGTAAATTTAAACCAACCCCACCCGCATCCGTTGATAAAAACACTTTACTTGTAGGATTTTGATTGAAATTAGTAAATAACTTTTCTCTGTCTTTGCTATGAATACCTCCATGTAAATTTTCAAATTGGATATTTCTAGCTTCTAATTCGCCTGCAATGATGCGTGTCATACGTTCCCATTGGCTAAAAACAACAACTTTTTCATCCGAATTTTCGAAAACTTCATCTAAAATATTCATTAATTCTTCCACTTTTGTATCGTGACGAGTAACTTGGTCAATGATAAAAGTACTATCACAAACCATACGCATTCTATTCAAATTAATCAGTAAATTTTGACGATCTTTTTCGCTCAAAAATTTCATTCGCATCCATTTGTTTACCATCCGATTGACTTGATCCGAATATTCTGTATAATAATCCATTTGCGCTTTTGTCATCGGAACAAACAAATTTTTATCTATGCGAGAAGGAAGTTGTTTTAATACATCTCTTTTGTGACGGCGAATCATAGAATCTTTTAATAATTCGCCTATTTCATTTAAATCTTTGTAGCCAATAATTTTTCCAGTTGTTTCATCGGTGATTTGATGATTATCTAAAAAACGAAAAAGAGCTCCCATTTTGTAGGGATTAACCATTTGAACCAAAGAATACAATTCTTCTAATTTATTTTCAATAGGTGTTCCGGTTAAAACAATCGCATATTTGGTGTTGATTTGTTTAACATTTTTTGCGGTTTTTGTTTGCCAATTTTTAATACGTTGGGCTTCATCTAAAATAACTAAATCAAATTCCGTTTCATTAATGGCTTCTAAATCATTTCCAATGACATTATAACTACAAATTTTGTATTGTAATTCGTTGGAATACAATTGTTTTCGTTGAAAAACATTCCCTTCGATTACTTGTAATGTGCTTTCTGTAAACTTTTCAATTTCCGTCTTCCACTGGTATTTTAATGAAGTTGGACAAACAATCAAAATTTTAGAAATACCCATTAGTTTTTTCAAACCTTCGGCTACACCTATAGCCTGTATGGTTTTACCAAGTCCCATATCATCTGCTATCAATGATCTTCCGGCGCGTAAACCAAATTCTATTCCTTCTTTTTGGTATGGGAATAAGTCAGCTTTTAGTAAAGATTTAAAAAATTTGGAATTTTCAATTTCTTTAGAAATAAGTTGATTGCGTGCATGAAATTCACGTTTATTTAAAACAAATTCTAAAGCATCAGGATAACATCTAAATTCAGGTGAAATTTGATGAGCCTTTTCTAGAAATAGGTCAAAATGATCTATTGCGTTTTCTTCAATTATCCCATCTTGATCAAAATAACGAGCTGCCAGATTTGTAAATTCAAGATTATTTTCAATACCTATGCGGATACAAACTTTTCTTTCATCTTTATAATCTAAAAAAACAGAAGTATAACTCAACGCGTTGTTTTTCTCATAAATTTTCTTTAATCTGGCATTATTTTCTATTTTAAATAAAATATGTTCAATGTGTTTACAAGTACCTAAATTATTGGTTTTGAAATCCATACATTCACAAAAATTCATTCCTTTTTCGCTACGGATAGAGACCTTGTAAAAAGTCTTTTGAGCTGAACCATTGATTTTGTAATCAGAAAAAACCAAGTGATTTCCAATGTTTTTATAAGCAAAATTAGTATTTGAAGCATATTGTTTACGAAGTGCCAACTGCCACTCTTCCATAGACAAGTTTATAGGTTTTGAATGATAAGGTACTTTTAAAACCGCTTTAGATACCGCTTTTTTATTCTTCGCTTTACTTTTTACCGCCATGATTACAAATTTTCTTCAAATTTGAAGAATTTTGTAAAATAGGGCTTTATATTCCAGCTGATTTTATAAAATCTTATGAACAAAATGATAGTTTTAAGAAAAGCTCATTCGAATTATAAAAATCCTCTTCCTCAGCTATTCCAATAAATTTAAAACACAAATCCTCAATCATGGCAGTAATGTCGTTTTTAGTTTGAGATAACTTGAAAATTTTCTCAATAGTGGCATATAATTTTTCATTTGATTTTAATCCATTTTTATGATTATCGATAGCTTTTATTGCTGATTTTTCAATCATGTGGGCATAAGAGCTAATCTTTTCAAATCTTGGGTCGCGAACTAACCTAAATTTTTCAGCTAGTAATTCTCGTTCTCTATCCAATAAAATTTCTATGTAAACTTTGAGTTTGTCTTCGTTCAAGTCATTGAGATGTTCAGTAGTTTGATGGATCCATTCTAATTCTAACCGCAACAATAATGGAAAGTTTTTTTCTTGGTAAGCAGCGGTGACTTTTTTCATCAACTCTTCCTTTTTGGCTTTTTCAAGAGGATCTGTTTCCGTATCAGGATGTAACGCTTTTGAAAGAGAAATGTAAATACGTTTTAAACTTTTAGTCTGTGCTTCTATTTTGGCTTTTTCAAGTGCTTCTCGTTCTATTTCTTTTTGGGTTTTCTTCTTCGCTTTTTGTTTGGGAATTTCGAATTCTTGTTGCTGATCATCAAGTTTTTTGTTTTGAATTTTATCTTGAAGTTCACGCATTAATTTGGCCATTTCTTCTTCATTTTCTATGTCAACATCTGTTAAATCTATATCTATTCCTTGCATGGCAAACATAAATTCCATTTCAGTTTTCATATTAATGATATCACCTTCTTTTTCTTCTTCAAAAGTGAGATCAGAATATTTATCAAACAATTCAATTTCTTCTTTATTGGGAATAATTTCTGTAAAAGCATCATTTAATAGATATATAATGAGTTCTTCTGCTTGCTCTTTTGATTTTTTTGACAGCTTCGTTGAAAGCATTTTTTCTTCAACAGTAAATGCTAATTTTATTTTATTTCTAGCCTCTGCTTCAACTAAAGGATCAATGTTTTTAGAAAAATAGGTCAATAAATTTCGCAACATTTCCTCTTTTTGAATCAATTGCTTTTCTTATTTCTCAATTCTAATAGTAATTTTATTAAATTGATCCTGAGATTTTGTCAATTTTTGAGTTCCTTTTGGAATAATTGTTATACTTGTTTTAGTTTGCATCTCTTCTTCCTTATAGTTATTTGTAAAAATAAAAACACTAATTAAATTATCGGTCAATTAATTTTTACTTTCATCCTTCCCAACTTGTCAAATCCCATTTATTTTATTCTAGTTTGTTGTATGTCACACTTTTTAAGTTTAGGTATCATAGGAATATTGATTTAAATAAAAATACGTCATTGGTAGGTTATTTGTGGAATGTGTGTGTAAATATATTCCGATAACAATAAAATAAATTCGTCAATATTTTCGAAGTCATCAACTACCTTTTGAAAAAAGATTCCTTGGAAAAACAAATGAAAGAGCGTAGGGAAGATTGGGTATAAAAAAGAGTAATTTAATTCAACTTTTTCATTATCTTAATATTAAATTTAATCAAAATCATCTAATGGAAATCACACAAATACATCAGAAAATTTATGAAATAAGAGGACAGAAAGTAATGCTTGATAGAGATTTATCTAAACTATACCAAGTAGAAACAAAATATTTAAATTTAGTAGTTAAACGAAATTTAGAACGATTTCCTTTTGATTTTATGTTTCAATTAAATATTGAAGAATGGGAATCTTTGAGGTTGCAAATTGAAACCTCAAAAGGTAAAGGAGGAACAAGATATTTACCTTATGCATTTTCTGAACAAGGAATAGCTATGTTAAGTGGTCTTCTAAATTCTCAAGTTGCAATTCAGGTAAACATAATGATTATGAGAACTTTTGTGCATATTCGCCAATTTGCTTTATCACATGTTGAACTATCAGTTCAATTAAAACAACTTGAACAAAAATACGATCAGCAGTTCGACGATATTTTTGAAGTCATCAATTACCTGATGAAAAAAGAATCAATGGAAAAACAAACGAAGGAGCGGGGGAATATAGGGTATAGGAAAGGGGGGTAAAAAAATACGATGTGTGGTGATAAGTTTGAGTTATTTATAGTGAATAACTTTATTAATAATTTATAGAGATTTTAATTTTAAAAGCGATGAATCATAGTATTTTTGAAATCAAAGAGAATTTGAAAAATAATATGAATAATATGAATTTTATTGACCTATTTGCTGGTGCGGGGGGATTGTCTGAGGGTTTTATTAAATCTGGATTTACACCTATTGCCCATGTTGAAATGAATAAAGATGCTTGTGATACTTTACGAACAAGAACTGCTTTTCATTATTTAAAAGAAAACAATAGAATTAATGAATATTATGATTATTTAAAAGGTGGAATTACAAGAAAAGAATTTTGGGATAAATTACCAAAAGAGTTATTTAATTCTGTAATAAATACTGAAATATCATCTGAAACTATACCTTATTTATTTGAAAGTATTGATAAATTAGTAAATAATGAAGAGGTTGATTTAGTAATTGGTGGACCTCCATGTCAAGCATATTCTGTAGCAGGTAGAGCAAGAGACCCAAAGGGAATGACTGAAGATCCAAGAAACTTTTTGTATAAATATTATGTGGAATTTTTGAATAGATATAGACCTAATATGTTTGTTTTTGAAAATGTACCAGGCATTTTATCTGCAAATAATGGTGAATATTTAAAAATGATCTTTGATGCTGTAAAAGAAGTTGGGTATGATTTAAATTATAAAATATTGAATGCGAAAAATTTCAATGTACTTCAAGATAGAAAAAGAGTAATAATTATTGGTTGGAAACAAGAATTAAATCTAGAATATCCTGATTTTAATGAAGTTGAACCTAAATACAAAATATTAAAAGATCTTTTTTCTGATTTACCTAAATTAAATAATGGAGAAGGCTCTTTTGGAGTTGTTAAGTATGCTAAAAAAACTTCTGAATATTTAGAAAAAACACAAATTAGAAACGGAATTGATTTTACAACACAACATATAGCTAGACCAAACAATGAAAATGATTTACAGATTTATAGAATTGCTGTAAATAAATGGGTGAAAGATAATAAACGTTTAAATTATGCTGAATTACCACCTAATTTAATTAAACACAATAATACTAAATCTTTCACGAATCGTTTTCAAGTTGTGAATCATGAGGGGGTTTCTCATACTGTTGTTGCTCATATAGCAATGGATGGACATTATTATATTCATCCTGATATTCAACAAAACAGATCAATTACTGTTCGTGAAGCTGCCAGAATTCAGTCTTTTCCGGATGATTATTTCTTTGAATCTAGTAGAACAGCAGCATTTAAACAAATTGGAAATGCTGTACCTGTCTTGATGGCAAAAGGAATAGCAGATAAAATTAAAGAAATATTATGATTGAAAACTTTGAATTAGCAAACCCTAATCCTGAATTTCTTATTAAATCAATTGCTGAACAAGGTTATAGCCTAGAAACAGCATTAGCAGATTTGATGGATAATTCAATTACAGCCAATGCATCAAGAATTGAAGTTTTGACTAAAATTGATAATGAACCTTTCACTCTTTTTTTAAGTGATAATGGAGAAGGAATGAGTTTTGAATCTTTAAAACGAAATATGCAATTTCCTAGTAAATCACCAGAAGAAACTAGAGAAACTAATGATTTAGGTAGGTTTGGATTAGGATTAAAAACAGCATCTTTTTCTCAAACAAGAGCCTTTACAGTTATTTCTAGAAAGAGAGGGACAGATGTATTTTCAGGGTTAACTTGGGATGTAAATCATCTCAAAAATTCTGGAAAATGGGAAATAATTATTAACTCAGAAAATGAAATAAAAGAAATACTAGATTTATATAATACAATCTCTGAGTCTCATCTTAATAATTCTAAAGATTACATTCCTAACACAATCATTATTTGGAAAGGTTTATATAAGTTTGAAAACTTTCTAGATATAAAAAACAAACAAGAGGCATTAAAACAAGAAATAACAAATACAACGAGTGAATACTTGTCAATTGTCTTTCATAAGTTTATGGAAAGACGAACTAATAAAATAAATATAAGAATTAATAACACTCTTGTTAATCCTTTTAACCCTTTTCCATTAGAGAATTCTAGTTTAAGAGCATTAGAACCATTACAAAAAGAATTTGGAAAGGACATTGTAAAAATTCAAGGTTTTGTTTTACCAAATACAAGTATAAAAGAAACCAAAGAAAATTCTAACCTATGGACTCCATTCAATAAAAGTCTTATGGATATGGAAGGATTATATATTTATAGGGCTGATAGATTAATTTTGTTTGGAGGATGGAATGGTTTAATAAAAAAAATGCCAAGATTACAGTTAGGAAGACTTAAAATTAATATTGGAAATAAAGTTGACCATTTATTTCATCTAAATGTAGCAAAATCTCAAATTAATATACCACATGATTTAAAAAATTCCTTTTTACGAGCAATAGTTGATTTAAAAGTTGAAGCACAAAAAGAATATTTTAATCATGGACTTAAAACATTTTCTCATAAACCTACAGAACATAGCAGTGAATTATTTTATAAAATAGCCACAAATAAAGGTGTTTTACTTAAAATAAATGATGAATTTCCGTTGTTAAAATCTCTTAAATCCTCACTTAATAAAAATCAGAAATCAGAATTAAATTTTATTTTAAAAATGAGTTCAAACTTAATTAATAAGGTTCGTCAAGTAGATAATATTGAAATAACAGGTAATCCTGAAAAAGATGGAATTTCAATTGATGACATTTTCAATTCAATAAATGAACTTTTAAAATTAGGTTTATCAAAAGAACAAATTAAGAAAGATATTTTACCAAATCTAGGTTTTAAAAATACAATACCTGAAGAAATTATAACTATTTTAAATTAATTATTTATGAACCCAATCGAATTAATCAAAAATTTTATAATATATAATTATGAAGCCTTTCTATTAGAAAATGGTTATGCAGATAGAGATTTTTTTGAAGGAAAGGATTTAAAAAATAAATGCCAGAATACATTTAAAATATCATTTCCAATGATTTATAATACTAGTAATTTTGATTTTAATGAAAAATATATAATAGCATTAAGAGACATAAGATATAATTATAGAACAATTATGAATCCTAGTATGTCTATTCAAAATGAATACAAAGACACTTGGTTAATTCAAAATAGAATTAATGAAATTGGCTGGGATAGTGATGAAACAAAATCAAAAACATATAGAGGAAGGTATTTATTATATTTAGAACAGAAACTTGGTCGATCAAAATCAATTATTAATGAAACTGAAAGATCAAGTCTAGAAATTATAAAAAAAATTGGGGATCCTAAAAACACGGATAATTTCTTTGTAAAAGGTTTGGTTGTTGGAAGTGTACAATCGGGTAAAACTTCAAATTTTAATGCAGTAGTTAATAGTTCTATAGATGTAGGTTATAAACTTATCATAGTATTATCAGGAATAATGGAAGATTTGAGAAGACAAACTCAAATTAGAACTGAAAAAGAAGTAGAAGGGAAAATGATTACTCAGGGTTCATTTATAGGGGTTGGAGAAGAAAATTCATTTGGTCCTCTTGGTAAATTTGACGATGTTAAGCAAATTGTAATTCCTACATCAAGAAATAAAGATTTTGATAGAAATTTAAAAGAATCTGAATTTAGTTTAAATCAAATCAACATACTTATTTGTAAAAAAAACACAAGCGTTTTACAAAATTTACTTCTATGGTTAAAAGAATATTTAGGAAAGAATACAGATAAGCATGACATTCCTTTTTTAATTATTGATGATGAAGCAGATAATGCATCTATAAATAATTTAGGACATAAAGGAGTTGAATATGCAAATAAAATAAATGGACATATTAGAGCATTATTAGCTCTTTTTAATAGAAAAACATACATTGGCTATACTGCAACTCCTTTTGCTAATATTCTTCAAGATTGGAATAATAAACCAGTAACTAAATGGAAAGTCAAAGACTCAAGAAATAATTTAGAACTTGAATTTGACCAAGAAGGTAATTTATTCCCTGATGACTTTATTGAATTGTTAATTCCGCCTTCAAGCTACATTGGACCAAAAAACTTCTTTGAAACTAGAATTGAAAATATAAAAAAAATGGAACCTTTATTAGCTGAGCCATTGACTGATTATATTGAATATTTTCCTGAAAGGGTAGAAATTCTATCTGATGATAATTTAATTGGTGTAAAAAAATACAATAATCAAAAAGAGTTTGATATTGATTTAAATGCTAGAACTAGATTCGGTACTTTTCAAGATTATAAACAAGCTACAAGAGCTACGACAAAATATGATAACTTTCCTATTGAAATACCAAAATCTTTAGATGAAGCGATAAAATGTTTTATTGTTTCAATTGCTATTAGATTATCAAGAAGACCAGAATTAATTCAATCAAAGTTATTTCATCCTCATAATACAATGCTAATTCATATCTCAAGATTTTCAGATTGGCAATGTAAAACTAAAAAACTTATAATAGAAAAAATAGATTATATAAAAACTAGGCTAAATAACGACACTTTATCTGCAAGTGACTCTATTTTTATAGAGTTTGAAAGAATTTGGATTAAATATTATGCAGATGCAGTAAACAACATTAGAGAATATTTACCTGAAAACTATGAAGATGAATATTTAACACGGAAAACATTCCTTGAAGTTAGAGATTTATTGGTTTCGGCAATAAATGGAATAGAAGTAAAAGCTGTTAATACTGTTGAAAAAGACTTTTTAGACTATGAAAGTGGTGAAAAAAAATACATTGTAATTGGTGGAAACAAGCTTTCAAGAGGTTTTACTCTTGAAGGGCTTACAATTAATTATTTCATAAGAAATACAAATTTTGCCGACACACTTTTGCAAATGGGTAGATGGTTTGGTTACAGGCCAGGTTATTTAGATTGCTGTAAATTATTCACAACTGCTGATTCCTTTGAAAAATTTGACCAATGCACATGGACAATTGAAGAATTAGAAGAAGAGTTTAGAATGTTATCAAAGGCAAAAAAGAAACCTAAAGATTATGCAACTAAAGTATTAACTCACCCAGGGGCTTTAACGATAACAAGACCTGCAATTCTAAAAAACACTATTATTGAAAAATGGTCTTTTGAAGATAAATTATTGCAAACAACCGATTTATTAATTAACAAAAATACAATAGAATCCTCTTGGTATAATTTCAAATCTATTTATAGAAAACACAAAGAAAATTTCTTATATGATGATTTTAGAAAGGCAATTTTATTAAAAACTGATGTAAATGGATTAGAAGATTTTCTAATGTCACAAAAAACTTTTGTTGATTTCCCATCCGAGGCAGTTATAAGATTCGTTAGAAAGTGTAATGAATTTGAAAAATTAACCAATTGGACTATTGCAATAAAAACAACAGGTTCTACAGATAAGTATTTGCAAAAAAAAGACACCAATTTTGCAAATAATATTGAACTAATAAAAAGAAGTAGTTCAAAAAAAGAAACAAAGTATTACACTAAACTACTTGATAAAAATATATTTAAAGTATCTGGTGGATCTTCAAATATTTTATCTGGTGGTCGTGATATGAGCATGACTTTAGAAGGAGAAAAAATCACTCTAATTGAAGAGGAATTCAAGGTGAAATATAATAAAAATGCTCCTGAAAAAGTATTTCGTGAAAAAATGAAACCAAAAGATGGATTATTAGTTGTTTTCCTGATGGATTTGACAGAAGTTTTTAATGATGATGTCCTTAAAGAAAAAGCAAACAATGAAAATATAGATTTAACTATACCTTTAATTGGATACGCAATTGGTATTCCGCCTATAGATGCTGGTCTTGGTGAGGATTATTTAATTAATGTTCATATAAGAGATAATGAAAATAATAGTCTAGAAGCTGAAGATAAAAGTGATGAAATTGAACCACTAGAAAATGAATAAAGAAAAAATTGAAAGTATATGGAATAAAATTATTCCAACTGGAGAAGGAGAGGTTGAATATAAATTACTTTCGAAAGAGTCAATCCCTCAATTAAACATTGGTTTTAATAAAAAAAGTCAAAGATGTTTAATTCTTGAGTTACCGTTAGGCTTTGATAAGCCTTTCCAACAGTTTGAAAAGGAAAATCTTTCACTAAAATATTTTATGAGAGAAAAATGTCTTTTTATTATTTTAAATGATGATTTTTTTAAAGACTTGTTTGATGATTTAATATTATCTATTTATAGTAAAATTTATAACATTTCAAATACTGATGAATATTCAGAACTATTTACAAGGCATTTTTTTAAATGGAGTGCTTTTTTTGAAAATAAAAAAACAGAGGGGCTTTCACGAGATCAAGTAAAAGGTTTAATTGGAGAACTCTTTTATTTGAAGAACTTGCTACTTAATGCAGAAATCAATGTTGATGAACTTTTAATTTCATGGAGAGGACCATATGATGAAGGGCATGATTTTGTTTTTGAATTTACAGATTATGAAATTAAAACAATTGAAAGTTCTAAAAACAACGTTCGTATCTCAAGTGAATTTCAATTAGAATCAGAAAAGGGAAAAGAATTGGTACTGGTGGTGATTTTTGTAAATCCAGATAATGAAAATGGATTAAGCCTAAAATCATTAATTAACGATATTAAAACAATAGTTCTTGATAAATTAGGAGATAATTCAATATTTATTAATGCATTAGCTCAAAAAGGATTAACTATTGGCGATTTAGAACAATATGAAATTTATCGTTATACACCTATTGAAGAAATTTCATATGATAGTAATAGAGAAAATTTCCCAAAACTTATTCGTTCTTCAATACCAGAAGAAATCAATAAACTAAATTACAACATAAGATTAAACTTGATTGAAGATTTCATAATAAATAAAAACCAATTCTAAATGGAAATTCAAGAATATTTAAAATATAGAGTTGATTTATTAAATGAATCAAAAGATGAAGATGGATTTATTAATGAAAGTAATTTCATTAATAATATTATTCCTTCCATGTTGGATGCGAAACTTATAGATACTGAGGATTTCACGGAAACTTATTATTCAACAGAAATAGATGGTTCACCAATTAAAATTAACGGATATATCATAAATGATTCAGGTGAGCGTTTACAATTGTTTATATTAAATGAAGAGTCTATTTCCTTAAACTCTAGTAACTTAGAAATATTCCTTAAAGATTATTATGAAGGTGTTTTTAAGAAGGCTACTAATTTCACAAACAAAGCAATTAAAGGTTATTTGAATGATATACAAGATGTTGGCGCTATCAATGCTTTAATAAATCAAATGTCATCATCTTTAGGGGCGGATCAATTTGATGTAATTGAAATATTTTTAATTTCTGCAACTGCAACTGTTTCAGGAACGGGATCAAATCTCCAACCAAAAAGGATAGATTTTAAAGATGAAAAATTAAAACTAAAGTATTCTAAAAATAAAGAATCATTTGAAAAGGAAATTCTAGTATTAAAAAGATTAGTAGATTTAAATTTTCTATATAGTGTTTTGCTATCTCAAGGAAATAGAGAAGCATTAACAATTGATTTTGAAGAAAAATTCAATTTTAAAATTGAAGCAATTAAAGCTGCTGACGAAAACAATTTTGAATCTTATTTATGTGTTTTACCCGCTTACATTTTAGCAGAACTATACAGAAGATTTAGTTCTAGATTACTTGAGAAGAATGTAAGATCTTTCTTACAATTTAAAAATACATCTAATGCTGGGATGAGAAAAACGTTAACAAAAGAACCTGAAAAATTTATTGCTTTTAATAATGGTTTGACAATAACCGCTAGTAATAAAGAGATTGATATAGTGAATGAAAAAATTTATATAAAATCATTATCAGATTTTCAAATTGTGAATGGTGGACAAACTACAGCAAGTATTTATTTTAGCCAAAAAGATGGTATTGATGTAAGTAAAGTAAAAGTAATGGCTAAAATTAATGTTGCCAAGAATGTTTCAGAAGAAGATTTAAATGAATTAATTTCTAGTATAAGTGAATTTTCAAATTCACAATCCAAAGTAACTACAGTTGATTTAAGATCTCGAAACCCTCAATTAAACAAAATAAAATCACTATCAGAAAGTATAATTACACCATCTGGACGTAAATGGTTTTTTGAAAAATCAAAAGGTGAGTTTAATACAAAATTAAGAATTGCAGGGCAATCAGGAAAAAACAGAATAGAGAAAGAATATCCTAAAGAATTTCGCTTTACAAAAGAACAATTAGGAAAATATTATTCTTCTTGGGGTGATGAGCCATTTAAGGTTAAAAAAGGAGGAGAGGCAATATTTAGAAAATTTTTAGAGGAATTAGGATCAGAAGAAAAGAAAGTTAATATCGATCGAAATTTTTATGAATTATTAATTTCAAGAATAATATTGTTTAAATCTCTTGAAGAAATTCATGGTGCCAGAAATAATGCAATTGGACAATTACGTTCAGCGGTAGTACCCTATACAATGTCTATATTATATAGTAAAACAGAAGGAGATAAAAAAAATCATAATACTTTTGACTTAGCAAAATTATGGAGTTCAGAAGGTGTTGAAGACGATTTAAAAATTTATCTTAAGGAATTAATGATTCAAATTAATGATTTAATTAAAAAATATGCTAAAAGTGATGATTTAGGGGAATATAGTAAGAAGAAAGAGTTATGGGAAGATATTAGCTCATCTCTCGAATTAAAGGATTTTTTAAAAAATGAAAATTCAATTAAAATCTTTAATAAATATTCAATATCTAAAAATGAAATAGAAAGTAAATTAAAGGCAAATTTAAAAATTAAAGAAATTAATTTTGAAAATCTTGTAAGTTCCGTTGAAATTCACAAAAAAACAACAATCTTTTACAAGTTGATATTAAAAGAATTTTATCATGTATTAAGAGAAAATGAATTAAAAAAATTAGAACGAATAGTTTCTCATATAAATAATAAAGAAAATCTACCTAATGATCTTATTTTGTTTGAACAAGAGTTGGTAAAAAAAATAAGGTTTGAAAGTCCAGAAATATTTGATAGTTTTCAAATAGTGGAAGAATTTGATTTAGAAAAATCTCTTAATAATGTATTAAATAGTTATTATTATTGTGTTAAAAAAAGTGTAAATATTAATGACTATTTTGAAAAATTATCAGGTGAATGTGAATCAAGTGGTTTAAAATTTTGTTCGATTTTTTCTAAGTTAGGTAAGACATTAAAAAATAATGAGTCCCCATCAATAAAGGATTTATATCTGACATTAGATTATTATAAATCAATAAAATGAAATTGAGTAAAGTTTCGGTAGTAGAAATGACTTTCTCCATCAACCACCCCGTTGAAAAATCATTGTATGATTATATCGTATCGGCGGAATAAGGAGTTTGTTTCGTTTGAGAATCAAATATACATAATTATGTCTTCTTAAAAAGATATAATTATGTATATTTGTCTTGTATATAAGATAAAATGAAAGAATTATTTAAAAAAATTATTATAAATCGACAGGATTGGTTGAAATCATTACAAATTATCAAGAGAGATATTTCGATTGAAAATCAAGCTAATTATGCCTTTACTGGATTAAGAAGAGCTGGTAAATCTTATTTTTTGTATCAAATAATTCAGGGGAATTTAATTGCAGATTATGAACAGGTTTTGATGATTAATTTTGAAGATGAGCGACTAATGGAGCTGACAAGTAATGACTTACATTTGATCTTAGAAGCTTATTCAGAATTGTATGATAAAAAACCTGTATTATTTTTGGATGAAATTCAGAACATACCAATGTGGCATAAATTTGTTCGTCGTTTAACAGATGATGGTTTACGTGTTTATATTACAGGAAGTAATGCTGACATGTTGAGTCATGAAATTGCAACAACTCTTGGAGGTCGATTTATCAATCAAGAAATTCTACCTCTATCTTTTAGCGAATACCTTCGTTTTAAAAATATAGAAGTATCGAAAAAATCTAAATATTCGGAAGGACGTTTTCTAATTAAAAAAGCTTTTGAAGAGTATTTGCAATTTGGTGGATTTCCAGAATTAATTCAATTTGATAGAAAACGTGATTTTTTGTCGAGTGTTTATCAAAAATTATTTTACGGAGATTTAATTGCTCGATACAATGTAACAAATTCAACGGTTTTGAAGTTGTTGGTTAAAAAAATAGCAGAAAGTGTCAATAATGAAACTTCAGTTAATCGAATCAAAAATCTTATAAAATCAACAGGTGTAACTATTGGTAATAATACACTTTTCGATTACTTAAATTATTTGGAACTTTCATTTATGATTGGCTCAATTTCTAACTTTCACAGTAAGTTTTCAGAAAAAGAGACCAATAAAAAATACTATTTTTTAGATAATGGAATTTTAGGTTTGTTTCTATTTGATCAAGATACAAAACTATTGGAAAATTTAGTTTATATCGAATTAAGGCGAAAAGGGTTAAAATCCTATTTTCTAAAACGTAAAACAGAAGTTGATTTTTACGTTCCTGACGAAGAGTTACTCATTCAAGTTTCTTATAGTATCAATGATAAAGAAACAGCAAAGCGAGAAATCAAAGCACTTTCTTCCGCAATGAAAGAATTGAACATTGCAGAAGGCTATATCATCACTTATGATGAAGAATCAGAGATTATAATCTCAGAAGGAACTATTCATGTAATTCCTGCATGGCAATGGATATTGGGGATTTGAATTTTCAATCTAAAATTCAAAATCAATAATCCAAAATTCATATAAAGCTGAGCTCAGTTGAAGCTTAATGCGCCTCCAACCAATTTTTTGCCAATTCCATTTCCACTTCCATCGGAACAGTCAATTGTACCGCATTTTCCATCGCGTTTTTCACTAAGGACTTCATTCGATCGATTTCTTCCACATGCACATCAAAAACCAACTCATCATGCACTTGTAAAATCAACTTCGATTTTATTTTGGTTTTCTTCATTTCTCGGTAAACTGCCACCATTGCCATTTTGATAATGTCTGCTGCTGAACCTTGAATGGGAGCGTTGACGGCATTTCGTTCTGCAAAACCTCTTACGATGGCATTTGAAGAATTGATATCTGGTAAGTATCTACGACGTTTCATGATTGTTTCTACGTAGCCATTTTCTCTTGCTTTTGCTACAGTTTCGTCCATGTAGGTTTTGATTGTTCCGTATTGGGCGTAATAGCTATCTATGATTTCTTTTGCTTCTGTTCTTGAAATATTTAAAGTCTGTGATAAACCAAAAGCCGACTGTCCGTAAATGATTCCGAAGTTCACTGCTTTGGCCGCACTACGTTGATTACGTGTAACTTCTTCTGGTGAAATATGGAACACTTTGGCAGCTGTTGCAGTGTGAATGTCATGACCGCTTCTAAATGCTTCCACCATGTTTGGATCGTTACTCAACGCAGCAATGATACGTAATTCAATTTGTGAATAATCCACCGACATCAACAAGTAATCTTCTCCTCTTGAAACAAATGCTTTACGAATTTCTTTTCCGTTTTCTGAACGAATCGGAATGTTTTGCAAGTTTGGATTGTTTGAACTTAAACGTCCGGTTGCAGTAACCGTTTGCATGAAACTGGTGTGAATTCGTCCATCCACTTTATCGCATAACGTTGGAAGTGGGTCAACATACGTACTTTTTAATTTACGCATTTGTCTGTATTCCAAAATCATAGGGATAATTGGGTGGTCTTTTTCGTGTTTGATTAATACATCTTCTCCAGTTGCATATTGACCTGTTTTGGTCTTTTTCGCTTTTGAAGAGATTTTCATTTTTTCAAATAAAACTTCTCCCAATTGCTTCGGCGAATCGATGTTGAAATCTACTTCCGCTATACTTTTGATCGATTGCTCTAATTCGGCTGTATGTTTTTCTAAGTAAATTGAAAATTCTTGTAAACCAGCTACATCAATAGCGATTCCATTTTTTTCCATTTCGTTTAAAACATACACCAATGGCATTTCCATTTCGTAGAACAAATGTTTCAAATGTTCTTTTTGGATTTCTGGTTCGAAAATTTGTTTTAATTGGAACGTAATATCTGCATCTTCGCAGGCGTAATCAGATACTTCTTCGGGTTTCAAATCTTGCATATTGCCTTGATTTTTACCTTTTTTTCCAATTAAATCTGTAATCGAAATCGGTTTGTACGAAAGATAAAATTCTGATAAGAAATCCATACTTTGTTTCACTTCTGGATTGATCAAATAATGCGCAATCATCGTATCGAAAATCGGCGTAGCAATTTCAATGCCATAGCGACCTAAAACTTGTAAATCGTATTTAATATTATGAGCTATTTTCTCAATCGTTGTCGATTCAAAAAATGGTCTGAACTCTTCTACAATTGATTTGGCAGCCTCAAAATTATTCGGAACAGCCACATAAAACGCTTCTCTTGCTTTACAGGAGAAAGACATTCCCACTAAATCAGCATGTAATGAATTGATTGAATTGGTTTCTGTATCAAAACAAACGCAAGTTTGTTTCAACAAGATTTCCAATAATTCTTTGCGTTCTTCCGGTTGTGTGATTAAATGGTAACTTGGTTTTTCGGT
Source organism: Flavobacteriia bacterium (assembly GCA_016178305.1). Classification (GTDB taxonomy): domain Bacteria; phylum Bacteroidota; class Bacteroidia; order Flavobacteriales_D; family Crocinitomicaceae; genus CAIUKX01. Next base: position 70,205 of record JACOTM010000043.1, read on the forward strand.
TGCAATTGTTTTATAATCAGCTGTTTCAACAGGATTTTGCTCTACTACCAAACTTTGTGTTCCAAACAAATCCATTTGACCTTTCTCATCGACAGAAGCAGTCACAACAATGTCTTCACCAATAATTCTTCTGGCAATATTTCTAAATTCTAATTCAGTAAAAATCTCTTTTATTTTTTCAGCATCCGGCGGACAAATGATTAATTCATCTTCTATGAAATCAACTTCTACATCGATGATAATCGTAGCCAACATCTTAGAAACAATTCCTTGTTCAGCAAAGTTGATTACATTTTCTTTTTGTTTTCCTTTTAATTCATCGGCATTGGCAATCAAACTTTCAACCGAACCGTATTTTTGAATTAAGATTTTCGAAGTTTTTTCTCCAATTCCAGGGATTCCAGGGATATTATCCGCAGCATCACCCCATAAACCTAAGATATCGATTACTTTGATTGGATCATCTACTTCAAATTTTGCACAGATTTCAGGAACACCCCATACTTCCGGCGGATTTCCACCACGCCCGGGTTTGTACATAAATATTTTGTCTGAAACTAACTGACCAAAATCCTTATCTGGCGTCATCATATACGTATAGAAACCTTTTGTTTCAGCGATTTTAGCCAATGTTCCTATAACATCATCTGCCTCAAATCCTTCTACTTGAATAATTGGAATATTGAATGCTTGAATGATGGTTTTAATTGGCTCAATCATCGATCGTATATCTTCAGGCATTTCTTCACGATGCGCTTTATACGCCTCAAAATCTTCTTGTCGATGCGTTGCTCCACCTGGTGGATCAAAAACCACAGCAATGTGTGTTGGTTCTTCCGTTTTAATAATATCGATTAACGCATTGGTAAACCCAAACGCCGCCGAAGTGTTTTGTCCTTTCGAATTGATACGAGGGTTTTTAGCAAAAGCGAAGTAAGCTCTGTAAATCAAGGCATAAGCATCTAATAAAAATAACTTCTTATCGTGTTTTGGAGTTAACATACGTTTTCAATTTTATGAAGAAGAACAAAAATAGTCTTTTATCAATAAAAGACTTAAAGATTTAAGATGACAAGAAATAGACAGCTAATCATTGCGAATATAAGTCTTAATTTCAAAACAAATTTTTTACTCAAATTCAATCAAAACAGCTCCTTTTTCAACTACTTGATTGCTTTCAATTAATATAGCTTTTACAGTACCTACACCTTCAGCTTTTAAAACATTTTCCATTTTCATTGCTTCTAATGAAAGAATTTCGTCACCAACATTTAACTCATCTCCAACATTAACAGCAATATTTACAATTCTACCTGGCATAGGTGCTTGTAATTCTTTCAGTTTACGAATTTTTGGAACATCTAAACCTAATGCAGCAATTAATTCATCTAATTCACCTTTCTTTTTTACTTCGAATACGCGATGATTAATTTTTATTTTTAAACGGTGATCTTCAGATTTTTCTTCTAATATTTCTCCAAAAAAATCTTTTCCGTTGAAAGTTAAAGTAAAAAAACGTTCATCGTCCCATTTTACAACTGAACCACCATTGCTAACAGTATCCTTACCGTCAATATTCCAAATTTGATTTGTCATGACAAAATATTTTATACAAAAATAATAGAATCTCTCTAAGTTTAGAGATGATTTATATATTTAAAAGCAGAGTTAGACTAAAAATTTATACTTAATTTCCTTCTGTCTTCCTTTTTACTCCTTAAATCCTAAAAATTCAGCTTTTTAAATGAATAATCGTGGACGAATCAAAAAATTTTATCAGTTTTGTGTTTAGTCTATAAAAAAGGAAGTACTCAAATGAAAAAAATCTCAATATTAGTTGCAAGTATATTAATCGTTTCATGTGGAACTAAAAATACGAATACACAACATAATTCACCTGTTGAAACAAATAACAATGAAGTTTCTACGACTAATTCTACACTATTAACAGATGAAATACCTGCAAAACGTTCAAAATATTGGGGTTCTGAAACAGTATATACCGATTTAATTCACACAAAATTAGAGGTGAATTTTGATTGGTCAAAATCGAGAATGAATGGCATAGCTACGATAACTGCAAAACCACATTTTTATGCAACAGATAGTTTAATTTTGGATGCTAAAGGAATGGATATTTTAGATGTTTCTTTAGCGGATAAAAAATTAAAATATGTTTATGATTCGTCGTTTTTGAAAATTAGTTTAGACAGAGTTTATACTCGAAATGAAAATTATACGCTTAAAATAAAATATGTTGCTAAACCAGACGAAAGAGCAACCAGTGGAAGTGCTGCAATTACATCTGATAAAGGTCTTTATTTCATTAATCCAAAAGGAGAAGATAAAAATAAAATGCCACATATTTGGACGCAAGGAGAAACAGAAGCCAGTTCGGTTTGGTTTCCTACAATTGATGCGCCAAATGTGAAGACTACACAAGAAATATTTATTACTGTTGAGAATAAATTTACAACTCTTTCCAATGGAAAATTAATTAGTTCAAAACAAAATTCTGATGGTACACGTACTGATTATTGGAAACAGGATTTGGTTCATGCCCCTTACTTGTTTATGATGGGAGTAGGAGAATTTAAAGTTGTGAAAGATTTTTATACACGGCTAGATGGAACAAAAATGGAAGTGAATTATTATGTTGAACCAGAATGGGAACAACATGCGAAAGCTATTTTTGGAGAAACGCCAGCTATGATAACTTATTTTTCAAAATTATTAGGAGTAGAATATCCTTGGGATAAATACCATCAAATTATAGTAAGAGATTATGTTTCTGGCGCTATGGAAAATACAGGTGCCGTAATTTTTGGTGATTATGCATATAAAACAACACGAGAGTTATTAGATGAAAATGATCAATCTACAATAGCACACGAATTATTTCATCATTGGTTTGGAGATTTAGTAACTTGTGAATCGTGGTCAAATTTGACTTTAAATGAATCGTTTGCAAATTATTCTCAATATTTATGGGATGAGCATAGATATGGTTTAGATGAAGCGGCTTACAATGCTGAAATTGAAGCAGATGGTTATTTTCAATCAGCTCAATCAGGAGGTTATCATAATTTAGTATGGTTTGATTATGATGATAAAGAACAAATGTTTGACGGACATACTTATAATAAAGGAGGTAGAATTTTACACATGCTTCGTTGTTATCTGGGAGATGAAGCTTTTTTTAAAGCAATTCATAATTACTTAAGCAATAATAAATTTAAATCTGCGGAATTTAATCAATTAAGAATAGCTTTTGAAGAAGTATGTGGAGAAGATTTAAATTGGTTTTTCAATCAATGGTATTTAGGAGCAGCACATCCAATTTTGGAGATTGTACAAACGAAAAAAGAGACAGAAAAAATGGTGACTATTTCAATAGATCAAAAGCAAAATTTAGAAGTTGCTTCACTTTTTAAATTGCCTATGGAAATTGCTATATTCGATTCAAAAGGTAAACATATACATCAAGTAATAGTTGAAAATTTACACAATGAATTTACATTCAAATATGAAGGAGATTTAAAATGTGTTATTACAGATGATCAGCAGATGTTACTTGGAAAATTAAGAGAAGAAAAATCAACTAGTCAATACGTTTATCAATATTATCATTCAACAACATATAAAGGGCGTAAAGATGGCTTACAGTTTGGTGCAAATGGAACAGATTCAACAGCGCAAAAATTAATTTTAGATGCATTAAATGATCCTTTTTGGTATATCCGTTCAATGGCAATTGAAAAAGCATCTAAATTGAAAGATGAAAATAAATTGAAAGGATTAGCAACTTTAAAAGAGATATTAAAGAATGATAACAATTCTCAAGTTCGAGCAAGTGCAATCAATTTTTTGGCTAAAAATAGTGAAGGAAAAGAATTGGAAGAAATTTTAGTAAATTGTTTACAAACAGATCAATCTTATACCGTTATTTCAGCAGCATTACGTGAATTAGGACAAATAAACCCAGAGTTAGCCTTAGAAAAAGCGAAGATGTTTGAAAAAGAAAAATCATCAAAAATGTTAGCTGGAATTGGACAATTATATCAAGGTCATGCTCAATTAGATGCTTTTCCATTCTTTGAAAATTCTTTGAAAAACAATAGCTTACAAGGTTTTGATCAATTGAGCATGATGAATTCTTTAACCGTATTTATGGTAAGATTAAATGACATTGAGACTTTAGAAAAAGCGTTACCAATTTATGATTATTTGAAAAGTAATGGGGGAATGTACACGAAAATGTTTTTACCTCAAAACATTAAATATTTGCAAGGTTATATAAGCCAAAAAGTAGAAGAAATGAACTTACAGATAGAAGCTTACGAAAAAAATAAAGATATGGTTTATGCTAATCAAACTCGCCAATTAATAAAGCGGTATCAAGAATTAAGTGAAAAACTCAAAATCTTTGAAATTACAGAATCAGCGACTAAAATGCATTAACAATGTTTTTAAAAAATAAAATAGTACGAACATTTGTATGGCTAAATTTTATTGTTTTTTCCGTTTTTGGATGTATCTTTTTATTTCGAGATGAAACAGATCGTTTATTTTATCACATGCAATTAAACAAAAGTGAAATAAAGGCAAAACACAACAATAATTTATTAACAGTTTATTACAAAGTTATTCCAGAAGAAGTCATGAAAATGGATTTAGATTTAAAAAAAATTTATGGCCAAAATAAAAAATTTACTCAAATTCATGTAGGAGATTTATTATCAAAAAAATCAGGATCTTATCATTTATTAATTATGAGAAAAAACCAATTCATTTTGGAATTAAATAAATAGAAGGAAGACTTTAAAATGTTTTCAATATTTTCTTTAAATAAAATTAATTACTCATACCTATTTTTAATTTTTCTTCTTCCGTTAAAATAGAATAACCTTCTGGAATGATAATGTCAAAAAAATCAGAAGGTTTTTTAACTAATTTTGGTTCTATTTTTGTCGCTGTTATTAACATTTTCATACCTTGTTGAAACATTTCATATTCTAAAGGTACTCCAGGGATTTTGGAACTAAAGTTTTTTTGCCCTTTTTTATTGATTGCAATGTCCTCAGTGTACCAAAAAATTAATTCATTTCCATCTTTGTCGGTAAGAATAGCTTTTTTACATTTATAACCAAGTATATCTTTTGTCGCGTTTTCTAATTTTACATTTATTTCTTCTTTTGGGTCGGTTAAAGTTTGGGTTGTGTTATCTTTTAAACTTGTTTTAGAAGCTTTATTTCCCATCATACCAGACATTAACATTAGCATTTCAGAAGTAATATTATTTGAGATAGTTGTTATTTTCATCATTACTCCCATTGTCATTTCTGATCGTGTATTTTGATCTTTGAAATAAAGTTCAATTGTTGAGCCTTGTAACATACCAATTTGCTTCTGTATTTCTGGCTTGTCAGAACTGAAATCTATTTTATAAGAAATATGTCCTTCAGTTATTTGGCTAAAAGAAGTTAAGCTAATTAATAAAATACTTAAAGTTGGAATTATTTTTTTCATAGAATACAGTATTGATGAACCAAATATCTTGTTATTAATTTATAGATTCAGAATAAATTGAATAACGGTTTGAAATGAATGATAAAAGGTTCAGATTTGATTTTAATTTCTTTAAATTAATAAAAAATCCCAAAACGATGAGGTTTTGGGATTTAAAAAGAAAAATTTATTTCAATGCGAAAGCCATTTGTAAATATCATTACCATTAGCATATAGTAAAAGTCCCATTAAAAAAACAAAACCTACAATTTGGGCATATTCTAAAACTTTTTGAGGTGCTTCTTTACCTGTTACCATTTCATAAATTAGGAAAACAACATGCCCACCATCTAATGCAGGGATAGGTAGAATATTCATAAAAGCTAATACAATAGAAATGAAAGCGGTGTTTAACCAGAAAATTTCCCAATCCCATTCAGCAGGGAACATATTTCCTATTGCTGCGAAACCACCAACTGAACCCGCTCCTTTTTTAGTAAAGACAAATTTAAATTGGGAGACATAATCAGACAATGTGTTTTTTCCTTTGATAATACCACGGCTGATACTTTCGCCAAATGAATAATTGAAATGTTTAAACTTTTTATTATCTACAATTGTTTTAGAATTATTTGCAAATCCTAAGCGGCCATCAAAAGTGCCTGATTTTGGAATGAATACTTTTGTTTCAAATATTTTCCCATTTCTTTTTATTTCTAAATCAATTTTCTTTCCTTTAGAATTATACAGAATTTTTTGGAAATCGTCAAAATAAACAATTTTAGTTCCGTTTGCTTTAATAATTTTATCTTCTTTTTGAAGCTTTACTTTGGCTGCGGGAGAATTTTTTTCAATTTCCCCAATTTTTACTCCGAACAATCTTGGTCCAAAAGCAGACATTGCTCCTTCTTGAAATAATTCATGATCAATTCCTTTTGGAAGAACGATTGTTTTTTTGGTGCCATTTGCTTTTACAACCTCTAATTTTCTACCATTTCGCAATAATATTATTGTATTTGATTCTAAAATGTTTTCTAATTTTTCACCATTGATAGCAAGTATATTGTCGCCTGATTCTAATCCAAACTTCTGCATGTAAGGATGAACCGCTAATCCAGCTTTTAAATCGGAGGGGTTTAATTTTTCTTCTCCATATCCAAAAACAACACAGATGTATATAAGAACTCCCAAAATCAAATTAACAGTTACACCGCCAATCATAATAATTAATCTTTGCCAAGCTGGTTTTGATCTAAATTCCCAAGGTTGTGCGGGTTGCGCCAATTGCTCTTTATCCATGGATTCATCAACCATGCCTGAAATTTTCACATAACCACCTAAAGGAAGCCATCCAATTCCCCATTCTGTATCTCCAACTTTTTTCTTAAAAATAGAGAACCAAGGATCAAAAAATAAATAAAATTTTTCGATACGTGTTTTAAATAATTTTGCTGGGATGTAATGCCCAAATTCGTGTAATAAGACTAAAATTGAAAGTGATAAAATTAATTGTGCTGCTTTGATTAAAATATCCATTTTTTAATTGCTGTTTTAAAGTATTTCTTCGTTTTCGTTAAGGTAACCTTCTTTCACAAAATAGTCTAACATGACTTCTTTTAGCAGATGTTGTTGTTCTAAATGTGTCAAATGCGGCAACTCTTTTTCCAATTTATAATGCGGCCAATTATCTTTATCTCTTCCTTCAAAAGAATAATGTCCGTAAGGTTCAAGTAACTTGCAAATGGCAATATGCATTAAATCTTGCTTCTCATTTTTAGAGAAATTTTTATGGCCCAATCCTAACTCATCTACTCCAATTAAAAATAAGATGGCTTGAACGTCCATACTCATTTCAAATTGTTCTTCTAATTTAGTTTTTAATTTTTGGAATCTTAATTCAATTGCATAATCCATATTACAAATGTAATCAATCTCATTTACAAATATTGTTTTCTCGGAAATTGAACAAAAAAATCCCTCAGAATAGTTCCTGAGGGATTTCTATAAAGTGTTAAAACAGAAATTTATTTGATAACTTTATTTGTAAATACCCCATTGGCATTCGAAACAGTGATGAAATATTGACCTTTTACTAAATTCGAAACATCCAAACGAATATTTTTTGAATTAGTTGAATGTGTCAAGACTTGTTTTCCAAGTACATCTGTAATTACAATAGTTGAAGACAATTCTTTTTCTAATGAAATTTCAATGAAATCATTAAAAGGATTTGGAAAAAGGACTACATTATTGTTAAGCGATTTTTGAGCTTCATTCAAGCCCATGGTTTCATAATTAACATAATATTGACTTGAAACAACTAATAATTTTTCAATAGATTTATTTGGACAATAAGCTTGTAAAACAAAAGAAAAGAGGCCATTATTCGTATCTAAAACTATGTAACTTGTTGACAATGTTTCTGAATAAATAGAATCATAATAAACAGTCCAATCAATAAATAGGATATTTCCTAAACCAGAATTAACGGAAGAAATAACAACGGAATCAATGTTTGAATAATTGATGTTGCAATTTGTAGTTACACCATTGTATATACTATCAATTACAGTAGAATCTGGAAATAAATTGTTGTTGAGATAATTTTCAGGTGACACAATAAGAAAATCCAGAACGATTGAATTACCGATAGCATCTTGTACAGTAACATTATTAATTCCAGGACATAAATTAATAGCAGTAGATGAAGTTGAACCGTTTGAATATAAATAAGTATATGGTTGAATTCCTCCATATACAATTGCGTGTGCTTGCCCGTCGCATATAGAATCATTTGTATTTATAGAAGTTACAACATAACCACCAAATGTTAAGGATGTATTGATTAATTCATTAACATAAGCCGATGCTATTATTGAACAACCAACAGAATCTGTAATAATTACATTGTAAACACCGTTACAAAGATTATCTATTGTTGTAGAAACAGCATTATTAAATGTCCATAAAACAGTATGATATCCTTCTCCTCCAGAAACATTTACGGTTGCGTTTCCGTTGCAATTTGTTGTCACATTTGAAGTTGTCACATTCGCATTTAAAGTTGAATTCTGGCAATTGTTAACGTAAGGAACATTTGTATATGCTGTATTGCCATAAACGGCATTCAAAACTTTGCTGTTACTTGATGAACTATGTCCATTTTGAATAAAAGCAAAAACTTTAAGGTTTTCTAAGATGCAGGCTATATTGTTAATATTAGGTGGGATAATGTAAGAATATGACTTTGAAATAACGCCATTTTGTGATGCATCTATCGAATCACCCCATGTTCCAGCAGTATTGACGTAACCCCTAAATACATTTTTATGTAAATAATTTCCATTTGGAAGCATTGAAGATGGGTTTACATTTAAATAATTTTGTTGCAATCCTTCAATGTTATCTTGCAAAAGACCAACATTTAAAAAGTGCGTCGTTCCATTTGCTTGAGCTTGTGTATAAAATAATTCAATATTTACAGTTAATTCTCTAGTAACTAAATCAATATTACTGTTCATCGCTAAATTAACAATTGCAGGATTTGAAAGAACGCTATCTGATTTATGAGCCCAAAATTCCCGACCATAATATAAAATGGTATCATTGGTAGTCATAGTTGTTCTTTGAACTGAACCTGAAGGAAAATATTGTGGATTCATCCAATATTCAATAGCAGTACCTTCGGTAGTTCTTAGGTCAAAAGTGTTTTGCAAAGGTGAAAATAAATTTGAAGCAATATTTACCCAAACAATATTACCATTTGAATTTTGAAACAAACTGTCAGCGATAATGTGACCAGTTGGTGAATATCCTTCAGCTGTACTTGTAAATGTTTCTAATAATACTTTTTGATTTGAGGGATTTGTACTAACGGGTAAGGTTTGCGAATATATCGAAATATTCGTGAGTAAAATAAGTGAAAAGGTAAATAAATTTTTCATTTTTAAATAATTAGAAATTAGTAAAAAAAACCCTCGAATTTCTCCGAGGGTTTGTAAATATAGTGTTAAATAGAAATTTATTTGATAATTTTATTTGTAAATACTCCATTGGCATTCGAAACAGTGATGAAATATTGACCTTTTACTAAATTCGAAACATCCAAACGAATATTTTTTGAATTAGTTGAATGTGTCAAGACTTGTTTTCCAAGCACATCTGTAATTACAATAGTTGAAGAGATTTCTTTTTCTAACGACATTTCAATGAAATCATTAAAAGGATTAGGGAAGACAACTAAATCAGAAGTTGATTTAATTTCAGTTATTGTAGCGGCAGATTTATTAATGTAATATTGATCTGTAGCTACTAAATAATTACCAATTGATTTGTTTGGACAGTAAATTTGTAATACAAATGTGTAAACACCTGCCGTTGAGTCTAACATGGTGTAAGTAGTCGTAATATTTACAGAAGAATCTGAATTGTAATAAACAGTCCAAGTAACATCTATTAAATTACCTGTATTGAAATTTACGCCTGTAATTAATGCAGAATCAATGGATGAATAATTTATGACACAATCTGTAATAGCATTGGTATAAACACTATCAATTACTGTTGAATCAGGTAAATTTGGATTATTAATTACATTGACAAGTGAAGAAATAACAAAACTTAAATTGATACTTTGTCCATTGGCATCAGTTACAACAACATCTTGGTATCCAGCACATAAATTAATAGCTGTTGAGCTAGTTGATCCATCTGAATAAAGATAAGTATATGGACTTGTTCCACCATAAATAATTACAGAAGCTGAACCATCACATAAACCATCTGCAGAAACACCTGTTGGAATTACATAACCATTCATGTTAAAAGTTGAATCGTATGTATAACCTACATACACAGATGCTATTGAAGCACATCCGTTAGCATCAACAACCGTTAAACTATAGATATCAGAACAAACATTTGTTAACATCGAATCATTAGATCCATTACTCCAAGAATAATAATATGGAGCTATTCCACCATAAATTGTTGCGCTAACAGTTCCATCACAAAAGTTGGGAGAGGATGCTGTTACATTTGTTGCTGTTAAGCTAGCATATAAATTTGCATTCGCGCATGGGTTTGGATTGTTTGTGGAGTCTCCATAAACAAATCCAGTTAATGTTGATGAACATCCATTTGCATCTGTAAAATATAAGGTATAATAGCCAGGGCATAAATTTGATATAGTAGTAGTGTTCGTAACAGTTCCATTATTTAGATTCCAATTTAGATTGTAAGGTGCCGTTCCACCATATATGTTTGCAGTTAAAGTACCATTACAATTCGGATATGAAGTTGAATTAGTTGCAGTTAAAGAGCCTCCTAATCCTGAATTAGCACACGGGTTTGTCGTGTCACCCACTAATGTTGCAGTTGCAGATTGAACACATCCGTTACTATTTGATACATAAAGAATATATGTCCCCGGACATAAATTTCCAATTGAAGCTGTTGTTGCTCCATTTGACCAAGCGTAAGTATATGGTCCAAAAGAACCTGAAACAATGGCATAAAGCATACCATTACAATTTGTAACAATGTTTGTAGATTGTGTCAAAGAAATATTAAAAGTAGAATCATTACAAGGATAAGTAGTTCCACCGCCTGTGCCGGTAGTATCTGTATTTTGAACTGTTCCTGAAGCTATTGTTGTACACCCATTGGCATCTACAATAGTTACAGAATATATTCCAGGGCAAACATAATACAACGATGCGGCAGTACTAGAAGCACCATTTGTATTGGTCCAATTGTAGGTATAAGGAGAAACACCACCTGTAACAGCGACTGTTAATCCACCGTTACAATTTAGATTATTTGAACTAGGAACAGCGCTTACAGTTCCAGTTAATGTTGAATTTGAACAAGGATTTGTTGTTGAACTTTGTGAAATAATGAAAGTAAAAGAGCTTGTTGTTCCATTTGTATTTGAATAATTTAACAGATATGTTCCTGGACATAAATTCCAATTACAGCTGTACCATTGCAATTAATGGTATCATTTGAAGGAGTTGTGTTGACTATGTTTTGTGCATTAAGCCCAAAATTGAGCATCAATCCAATGGTAATAGCAAACCAGTTTTGTAGAATTTTTTTCATGACAGTGTCTTTTTTAGATAATACATTTTTCAGTTTGAATAAGTTGCCTACAAAAGCAAATTATCCGTAAGTATCTTTCCCAAAAGACGGCTTAGGTTGTTTATTGGTTGCTTAAAAATGGAATTAATTCTGCAATAGATGAATTTTTTAATTTGAAATAGACCGTGAAACCATGGTTAATTAAATGATTTTCAGTAGTATTTCCCCAAGCAATAATTTTGGAATTTGGAGGAATATTATTTTCAACTAAAAATCCATCCACATTAGAAGGGCTTGTAAAAACATAACTGTTACAAGGTTCAATCTTAGTTGGGGTAAGAATGGTTTTATAAACAATTAATTCTGTGGATTGTTTGATATTAATTTGCTTGGAGACACTTCGATTTGAATCTTTCGCTTGTATAAACACAACACTTCTTGTTCCGAGCCATTGTTTGAAATTAATAGCTACATTTTCTATTTCTCCTGATTTTTCTCCAATAAAAGTTGGATGATAGCCTTTTGAAATGATATAATTTGCTGTTCCTTCACCAACGCATGCAATTTTTATATGAGAAGGAATCACAGCTTGAGTCAAAAAAAAGTCAACACTTCTTTTACTTCCAAAAAAGAAGACATCACTATTTGAAGGAATAATAAATGGGATTGGTTCAAAAGACAAAAAAGAATGGGCAATTAATTTCAAATGTTTCTTTTGACAAAAATCATTTAATTCTTGAACTTCAGTTATTGGTTTTGATATAAAAAGTTTTTGAAACACGTATTGAAACGATTATAGTTCTTCGTCTTCCAATGGAGAAGTTAAATCTTCAACGATTAGTTCTGCCAATCCATCTAATTCATCTGCTTGATATTCATACCATGCTGCACCAGTGGTCCAATCTTCTGAATGAGAAACATAAACAACATGATTTTCATCGCAATAAACCCCTAAAGGCAATTGACATCCACCTTCTAATAAATTTAAGACTTTACGTTCTACAGCAATCTGTTCTTGCACTTTTGGGTGATTCATTTTTTGAAGAATATCAAATAAAGCAGTGTCTTCTTTTCGAATTTGTAAACCTAAAACTCCTTGAGCCGGAGCCGGAACAAAAGCTTTTGGGTTGAGCACAACAACTTCAAATTCGGATAAATCAATTTGTAAACGGTCAACACCTGCTTTTGCTAAGAGAATTGCGTCATAGTTTCCATCGCGTAATTTTTGAATACGGGTCGGTACATTCCCTCTTAAATCTTTAATTTCAACATCTTCTCTGAATCGGACAACTTGTGATTTTCTTCTTGCAGAAGAAGTTCCTACAATTGCATTTTGTTTCAAATTCCATTGACAATTTTCAGCAACAGCAGATTTTGTGATTAATAATAAATCTGAAGGATCTTCTCGTTCCGAAACACAAGCGATGATTAAACCTTCTGGAGAATTTGTTTCTAAATCTTTATGAGAATGAACAGCAAGATCAATTGTTTTTTCAAGAAGTTCTTTTTCAATTTCTTTTGTAAAAAATCCTTTGCCTTCTAATTTATCAAAACTTAAATTTTGAATGGCATCACCTTGTGTGATAATAATTTTTATTTCGACTGTGCAACCTAAATTTTCGAGTTGTTTTTTAACATGATTTGCTTGCCATAACGCTAAATCACTACCTCTTGAACCAATAACAATGTGTTGCATAGTTTATTTTTTTAATAAAATTTCTTTAGCCATAATCATAGGGACACTCATGTATTTTTTTTCCATGTATCCAATAATTTTATCTAAAACTTCACGTGAATTTTCATCTAATAATTCCAATTCATTTTTGAAAACTTCATTGATAGCAGTTTCTCTAATTTCTTTTACTTTTTGAGGGACATCACGCATTGCTAATTCAACCGAACGTATTTTTTCAATATGTTTAAATTCAAAAACGGCTTCAGCAATAATTTCTTCAACATGTTGAATTTCTTTCGAACGCTCTTTTAAATTTTGATTCGATATTTTTTGAAGTACATCCACAGAAATATGTGTGACATTATGATTTTCAACAACTTCTGGGTGTAAATCTTGTGGTAAGGCAATATCGATAACAATTTTACGGTCTAAATCTCCTTGTAAAAGATTGGAATAAATTGCTGGTGTAATAATATGTGTATCTGAACCTGTGCAAGTAATGATTACATCAAAACCACCTTTGTATTGACTCAATTCGTTTAATGGCAATCCCGTTCCTTTTAAATCATTTGCCAAAGATTCAGCTTTAGAAGTGGTGCGATTAAAAACAACAAAATTTTTAAATCCATGTTTTCGTAAAAACCGCGCCATGTTTGTATTTGTAGTTCCCGCACCAATAATTACGATTCGTGCAGTTAGTGGAACATTCATATCTTTTAAACGGTGATATGCTAAGGAAACAACAGAAACAGGTTTCGTAGCTATGCTTGTTTCAGTATAAACTTTTTTAGCTGTTTCAATCGTTTGTCGTAAAACAATGCGAATAAAATCACCCGTTAAACCCATTTTTTTGGATGACTCAAATGAATTACGCACTTGGGTAATGATTTCACGTTCACCAACTACCATAGAGTCGATAGAAGAAGCAACACATAAAATATGTTCAACAGCTTCAATTCCATTAAATACAGCCGCATTTTCTGCAAATAAATGAACAGTAGTTGAATCGAAATCAGGATATAAAGTTGTAAAAAAGCGAAGTAAAAAATCAAAATTAGTGTTCTCAGATGTGCAAAATTGAAATTCAACACGGTTGCATGTTGAAAGAAACATTAATTCATCCAGACGTAAAAAATCTTTTAAAAGCGTTAAACGATCTTGCTGTTTTGCTTCTTCAATATGAAGTTTACCTATCTCTGAAACATCTAAGTTTCTGTGTGTAAACGCTATGATATGAAAATTATTGAGCACTCCCTCCGTTGTTTTTATACAAAGTTAATAGACCGTTACACTTGTATTGTCATAAGATTGTCATTTCGCTTAATTTAGAATGAGTTTAAATAGATTTTTGTTGTGATAAGCGAATAAAAAGTGAAATCAAAAATTTTTTCATTTGTATGAACATTAATTTTAGACTTGTATATTTTATGTAAAACTTCACTAAATCAACAATTTTTAAATATCTCAATAAATTATATTTGTTCAAAATAGAAAACCTTTTACCATGAAAGCAACCCTTATCTATTCATTGTTATTTATACTTATAAATAATTTTGTTTATTCGCAAAATTCAAACAATAAATTTGGTTTTATTGAAAATGGAGGACAAATTCGGAATCAATTTTACCAAGTAAATAAAGATGTTAAATATCTTTTTCCAAATGGAAAAGGGATGAATGTTCAATTAAAATCGACAGGATTTAGTTATGATTTTTACCAAACAACACAGGTAAGGTCGAAAATTAAAAAGAAAGGAATTAAGCAAGTTGAAATTCCATCTGTTTCACTTAAAACGCAACGAATTGATATTTCTTTTGTTGATGCAAATCAGGATGTTCAACTTTTTGCTGAATCAAAATTGAGTACGGAATTATTTTTTGCTGGAAATATTCATGTTTCGCAATATGAAAAAGTGATTTATAAAGAATTATATCCTTCCATTGATGCAGTTTTTACGATTAATTCAAAAACGAATCAAGTAAAATATGATTTTATTGTTAGACCAGGTGGTGATATTTCTAAAATTAAATTAAAATTCAATGGTTTTGATCAAAGTGTTTTTGCTGCAAAAAATATTGAATTACATCATTCATTAGGGATATTAAATGAAGTTATTCCTCAAAGTTGGTGGTTAGAAACGAATGAAAAAGTGGATGTTTCGTATTCAAAAATAATGCAAACGAAAAATGAATTGATAGTTGGATTTCAAATTCCTTTGAATAACCTATCGAAAACTTTGGTAATTGATCCAGAACCATTTTTACATTGGGGAGTTTATATAGGAGACACCTTAAACACTACAGGTACAGGTGTTACAACGGATAATAATGGGAATATTTATATTTGTGGAATTACCCAATCGTTGCATTCAATTGCTACTCAAGGTGCTTATCAAGCACAATTAAATGATAGTTTATTTACAGATGCTTATTTAATGAAGTACAATGAAATAGGAACGTGTATATGGTCAACCTATTTTGGAGGAAATAATATAGACATAGCTATGGATGTAGCAGTAGATACGATGAATCATGTATATTTATTTGGAACGACTTTTTCAGATTCATTATTAGCTTACAATGCCATTAATCAACAAAATATTTCAGGATCACAAGATGCATTTTTAGCAAAGTTTACATCAAATGGTCATTTTATTTGGTCAACTTATTATGGTGGTTTAGGAGAAGAAACAGGAAATAAAATCACGATGGATTTTATAGGAAATGTTTTTATTACCGGTACTACACAAAATTCTTTAAATGAATTAGCAACTTCCGGTGTACACCAAGTTTCAAATAATGGAGCGATTGATGTTTTTGTTTCTAAAATAGATACAAGTGGTGCAATTATATGGGGAACTTATTTTGGAGGAACATTGAACGATCAAGCGACAGGTATATCATTTGGAGATAGTAGTTTATTAATTAGTGGATATACAAATTCAATCGATTTTATTAGCACTGATTCAACACATCAAGACTCTTTAAAAGGTTTAGTTGATGGTTATATTGCTCGTTTTAATCCAACAGATGGACAACAAGTTTGGGGAACTTATTTTGGAGGATCCAATGATGATTATGTGAATAGCATTAAAGTGTACAATGACGTTGTTTATTTTGTTGGAACAACTTTATCAGATGATTTCATAGATATTGATACTGTAAATCAAACATTTAAAAATGGTGAGGAAGATGCATTTATTGGTAGAATATACAATGACAGCGGTAAAGTATTATGGTCATCTTATATAGGTGGAGCAATGGCTGATTATGGAATCGAATTGGATATCGAAATGGATAACCAAGCTTTTGTGATAGGAACAACTTTATCAGATACAGCTATTGCAACAACGAATGTTCATCAAGATTCATTGGGTGGCTTACAAGATGTTTTTGTGGTCAAATACAATAGTTTAGGGGATAAAGTTTGGGGAAGTTATTACGGTGGAGCTATGAATGAAGAAGCGAATAGTTTAGATGTTTATGGTAATACGAGTGTCTATTTTACGGGTTCAACACAATCAGTAAATGGAATCATTAATCCAAATTTTATGAATGGGCAAGATACTTTATTTGGGACAACAGATGGGTTTTTAGGAAGATTTACGCAAGACATGTCAACACTTCCTTCAGGTTTTGGAAATGGTTCGGGCTCAGGAACAGGTGGTTCAGGCTCGGGAACAGGTGGTTCGGGCTCTGGCGGGCCATTTGGTTTTTATTATTGTGTTGGAGATACAATTACGATTTCATTAAATGGTGGCTCATTAGGAACAGATGCTGTGTGGGCATGGTATAAAGATGGTTGTGGAAATGGTAGTACACACATGGGCTTTGGGTACTCAATTTCATTTGTCGCAACAACTTCTTTTCAGTTATATGTTCGAGCGGAAAGTGTTACAAATTCAACAACTTGCATTTCCCAAGCGATACAAGTTGGTACGGTTACTCCTGTGAATATTTTATCTTCAAGTACGACATGTGCTCAAACAAATTATGAGTTTAATTCGGATGCCGATACTTTAAATTTTGTTACTTGGTCTGGACCAAATGCATACACTTCAACGGATTTTAATCCTATTATTACTTCTATAGATACTGCTCAAGCGGGAGAATATGTTGTTGAATTGACGAATGAATATGGATGTAAAGATAGAGATACCTTGAATTTAATTGTTCATGAAAATCCAGGAATGCAAGTA
The DNA here is from genome assembly GCA_016178305.1 of Flavobacteriia bacterium. GTDB lineage: Bacteria > Bacteroidota > Bacteroidia > Flavobacteriales_D > Crocinitomicaceae > CAIUKX01. The sequence goes on from JACOTM010000043.1 coordinate 87,667, forward strand.
GCTTCAACTCCAATAAGCTGTTATAACATTGCTGACGGACAAATAGATTTATCTTCAACGATTGGAAATTTAATTTATACATTTAATGGAGTAACAGATACAATTTCAAGTTTTGAAAATTTAGGAGCAAATACATACATTTTTTCTGTTACAGACACAAATGGATGTTCAACAATGGATTCCTTAATACTCTTAAATCCCAATAAAATTATTTTAGATACGCTCATAATTTCGGATGTCTGTACATTAAATTCAGGAGAAGCAACGGTTTTTATAGATTCAAGTTATTCAAATTATTCGGTAATCTGGTCCAATTTAGACACAACTTTAACGATTTCCAATTTACCTTCTGGTAATTATTCTGTCAATGTAACTTTAGCTAATAATTGTGTAGATTCTTCGGAGATCATTATTCCAATGCAAACAAATTTACAAATTCAATTTACAACGATTCAAAATGAAAGTTGTATCAATTTACAAGATGGCTTTGCAATTGTAGAAGGACAACAAGGAACAGCTCCATATACTTACTCATGGAGTCAAGGCAATGCGACCAATACAATTTCGAATTTAAGTCCTGGAAATTACAATGTAATTGTTGCAGATGCGAATAATTGTATAAAATCCGATTCATTGACGATATTACCAGGAAACACGGTAGTTTGGGAAGATTCAATTCTCTTTTCTGACTGTGCTCAAAATAATGGATTTATAGATATTCAATCGATTGTCGGTCAAGGACCATTTACATTTAATTGGTCTAACAATACTCATTCCGAAGATTTACTTCATGTTGGAGCAGGAACATATTCTTTACAAATTTTAGATGGTACGGGATGTGTATTTACGGAAACGTATGAAATGCAAAACTTAAATAATTTACAAGTTACAGCAACAAATGATACGACAATTAATATCGGCAATTCTATTCAATTAGTTTCATCCTCTAATAGTTTAGATTCGTTAGTTTCTATTTTGTGGAGTCCTACAGAAACATTATCTTGTTTCACTTGCCCTTCTTCAATAGCAACCCCTTTAATTTCGACAGAATACATTGTTTTATATACTCATAATTCAGGTTGTTATGGATCTGAGACCATAACGATAAGCATCACAAATCCTTGTCCGGAATTATTTATTCCAACTGCCTTTTCTCCTAACGATGATGGAAATAATGATGAATGGTGTATTTATGGAGGTTGTATTGATAATATTTCAATAGTTGTTTTTAACCAATGGGGACAATCGATATTTTCATCTACATCAGATTGTTGGGATGGAACATATCAAGGAGTGTTAGTTCCAAATGACACTTACGTATATCACATTGATATTCAGTTGGAAAATGGAGAATCAATTTCACAAAGTGGATCAGTTCATGTAAATTATTAAATCATGGTGTTATGAAACAAATTTTTAATAATATTCAAGTTTTATTTGCAGTTTTATTATCAACAAATATACAAGCGCAAGACGTATTATTTTCAGCTCCTGATAATACACAATTAGCTATTAATCCAGCTCAAGCAGGTTCATACAATAAACTTCAAGCGAATGTTGGTTATAGAAATCAATGGCAACGATTAGGAAATCCATTCAATACGATGATGGCCTCTATTGATGTTACTTTAGAAGGAACAAGAAAAAGTTATCTAGCGATAGGTTTAGAATTTTATAGCGATAATTCAAGTTCAAAAATAGCAACTACAATGGTTCGATCATCGTGGGCTTACCATTTACAATTAAATTCATACAATCGTTTAAGTGTAGGGATGAATTTTGGAGTTATTGGCTTAAACTCTAATTTAGAGAATGAGAGATGGGGAAATCAATATGATGGGACTCAATATAATAGCAATTTATTTTCGGGAGAAAGTTATATGACGTCCAATATCACTAAAATGGATGTTGGTGGAGGAATCGTTTTTTCTTCTAAAAATTCAATTCATTTAAGTACACCTACTTTCCAATGTGGAATAGCTGGTTATCATTTAAATAGACCAAATTTATCCATGTATTCTATTTCAAATAGTAAGTTACCGATTCGGATTTCAAGTTTTATTAATTTTAGTGTACCATTTAACGAAGGAAGAAATGAAATAAAGCCTGCAGCGTATTTTCAAATTCAAGGGAAATTTCTTTCTTATTTAGCAGGATCAATGTTAACATTTAACGGACATAAACATAAAGCGTATAATATGTATAACGCTAAAAATGGTACTTCAAGTTTTTCAATGGGATTATTTTATAGATCTACAGGAGCAGTTGTAACAAGAGTTTCAATTCAAAAATCGGCATGGGATTTTGGATTTACATTCGATATGAATATTCGAAATAAAACGAATGTAATGATAACTAAAGGAGCATCAGAAATTAGTTTGAAATATAGTATAGGAAAATAATAAGCTGAATTCGATTAAAATTTTGCATTCAGATAGCCTATAAATAGTGAGTTGCGATTAAAAGGATAGAAGGAATAGCGGACTATTTCAAGAAGCTTTTGGGAAGTGAAATACAAAAAAGTAGTAATATCAACTTGATTTAGCTCCTTTCGAAAGATTCAAACTATGGCGCTAAACCTTCGTTCGATTCAAACTTTTTACACTCAGTTGTTAATGTTATCTCAAGCAAAATGAATATAACGCATCACTTTAAAACAAAGATTTGTAAATAATATTTTAGAATTAGCATTGCGTTCGATTTGGTAATGTGCATCGTTGAATGTTTCCATAAAATCAAAGACATTTTTACCAGTTATAAAACGCGCGAAATTTTTTAAAAAAGCATCTTCTTGTTCAGAAACACGTGTCAATTGATTTTCAGTATAGTTTCGTAACATACTTTGTCGAAACATGTGTAAACAATAGCGTACAAAAACTTTTTGTCTATCGCGTGAAAGGAGATTTACTTCTTCCGCCCAATCCATCATAGGAATGACATCTTTTTTATAACAAACACGCATTAATTTTATAAATAATTCCCGATTTTCATCTTCCTCATGATGGTCACCCAACATTTCCAAAGCATCGATATAATCTCCATCCGTTCGTGCAGCAAGGCTGTCTGCTATATGAATGTTAATTTGATGTTTACTTCTTAAAAACTGGCTAAATTCTGTCATATTGATTCGAGGAACTTTAAGGAGTTGGGTTCTCGAAATAATCGTTGGAAGAATAGCTTCTTGAGATTCACAAACTAATAAAAATAAAGTTTTAGCAGGTGGTTCTTCTAAAATTTTAAGCAATTTGTTAGAACAAGTAGTATTCATTTCTTCCGCCATCCAAATTAACATGACCTTATAACCACCTTCATAGGATTTCAGGTTTAATTTTTTGATAATTTCTTGACTTTCCTCTGTTCCAATGATAGGTTTTCGTTCTTTATCATCTATTCGTTTTAACCAATGCGTTAAATTAAAATAGGGATTTTCTTTCATTTGTTCTCGCCATTTTGGAAGAAAAGCATCTGATTTTTTATCAATTGCTAAGACAACAGGGAATGAAAAATGTAAATCTGGGTGTTGTAAATCTTGAACCTTTTTACAAGAAGGACAAACACCGCAACTATCTGCTTCGGATTTATTTTCACAAAACAAATATTGAACATAAGCTAAAGCTAGTGGAAGACCTCCATAACCTGGTTTTCCAAGAATTAATTGAGCATGGCTGATTTTATCATTTTGAATTCTTTGAATAAAATGATGTTTTAATTCTTGTTGTCCAACTATGTCTTTGAATTGCATGCTCTAAAATTAATGAAAATTGGAATAGATTTTGACATTGAAAGTTAAATTGAAAAAAAAACTTATATTTAAAATCAAGAAAAATAAAAATGACACTATGAAAAAATATTTATTATCAATTGCAACAGTAGTTGTATCAATAATTACCTTTTCCCAAAACGTGGAAATTGATGAGAGAAATGCAACGTTTAATGCAGGTAGTAGAAATGCAATTTATGTTTCAATCCCTCATGTAACAGTAGATTTTATCGAAAAGAAAATTAAAGATGAGGTAAAAGATTGGGGCGGGAAATATAATTCTTCAAAAGGAGAATATACTTCCATGCAAGCTCAAATTAAAGAAATGGGTGAAAAAATGTTTGATGGCTATGCTAAAATAGTTAGTGAAAAAGATGGGAATGTTGTTGTAGCATTTGCGTTTGATTTGGGAGGAGCGTTTATGACGAGTTCAGAGCATAAAACACAATACTCAGCAATGGCGGCAAAATTAAAAGATTTTGGAGTAAATGCAGCCAAAGATTTTGTAAGTGAAGAAATAAAAGATCAAGAAAAAATATTGAAATCTTTAATGAAAGATCAAGAATCGTTAGTAAGTACGAAGTCAGATTTAGAAAAAGATATTGAAGATTATAAAAAGAAAATTGCTGAAGCAGAAAAGAAAATAGAAGAAAACAAATCAAATCAAGAAAAAATGAAAGAAGAAATAAAAACACAAGAGGTTAAAGTTGAGGAAGTAAATAAAAAATTAAAAGGGATTAAATAAGTCAGGTTTAAAATTTAGATAGATTCTTAATCTGATTTCGATTAAAATGTTCTTTTCAGATTTTAATTAATTTGAAAGGATAAGTCGTGTTTTCGTAGGTTTGTACAAGTAAATTTTTATAATTTTACGAGATAAAAGAATTGAAATTTTCAATTAAAAATAGATATGTATAAACAAATTCTAATTTTATTATTTCTTTTTTCAAATTATTTTCTTTTTGCGATTGATCAAAACACAATTGTAAAATGGCAACAGCAATTGAACACATTAGATGCAGGACCTGAAAAAAAAGGGCAGAAAGCTTTTGAATTCAGTGTTCAATGTGTAAATCAAAATAAATTTTTGGATGCTTTAAATTTTAGCGTAATTGCAAAACAGAATTTCATTAAAGCAAAAAACGAACATAAATTAGGGTATTTATACGAACAATTGGGAACAATTTATTCTGAAATAAATGAATATAAGAAATCTACAGAATATTATTTACGTGCGATTACTATTTTTTCAAAATTTCAAAATGTACGAAAAATAGCTTCTGCGAGAATGAATTTAGTGCTGATGTACCTAAAAGTAGATAAATTCCAAAAAGCATTAAGAATAATTAATTTAGACGCGGGCTATTATAAAGAGAATGCGCAAAACAGTAAAACGATAGTTGATTATTATTTTACAAAGGGTGTTATTTTTGGAGGATTAAATCAAATTGATAGTTCGTTATTTTATTTTCAAAAATGCTCTGATTTCTACAAAAAAACAAAAGATTATACCCAATATGGCGGGTTATTAAACAATATTGGAGCATTATATTCTAAGCAGGGTCAAAATAAAGAAGCGTTGAGTTATTACAATGAAGCACTTAAGGTTTTTCAATTTCATAAAATTCAAAGAGGAATCGGAGTTTCACTTTCAAATATTGCTTTTTTATTGAAAAAAGAAAAACGAAATTCTGAATCTTTAAAATTATATTTACAATCAATTGAATTTTTTGAAAAATCAAATTCAACTTATTACTTATTAGATGCTTATTCTAACATTATTGAAATAAATAAAAACCTTAAGAATCTTGAACAAGTTGTAAAGTATTTTGAGATAAAAGATAAATTGGAAGAAAAATTAGCTACTTCTGAAGTTGTTTCTCAAATTGCTCAGGTAGAATTAAAACATCAAATAACACAAAAAGAGCAACAATATCAATTAAAGAATCAATCTAATAAATTGAAACAAAACAGATTGACGATTATTTTATTGATAAGTATTTCATTATTGATATTGATTAGTTTTATAGTCTTTTTTTTAAGAAATACGTTGCATAAAACGAAATTAAAAGAAGCCTTGTTGCAAAAAGAAAAAATTGAATTATCATCAGAACTCAGTCATAGTAATCGTGAATTGGAAAAATTTGCAATAAAAATAATTGAGAAAAATGAGTTATTAGAACAATTAATTGAAAAAACAAAGCAGAAAGAAATTACTCAAACAGATGAAATGAAAGTTCTTTATCAAGCCATTTCACACAACTTGTATTTAGATAATGATCGAAAAGATTTAGAATTGCAAATAGATAGAGTTCATCAAAAATTCTTAGCTAAATTGTTTGAAAAATTTCCTGAATTGACCAAAAATGAAATTCGCTTGTGCTCTCTTTTGATGTTAGATTTAAGTTCAAAAGATATAGCGATAATTTTAAATATTTCGCCAGATAGTGTCAAAAAAAATAGGAATAGACTAAGAAAATCTCTCAATCTAGATAATAATCAGAACATTAAAGACTTTTTGCTGAATTTATCATAAAAATACTTGTCAACCTTTTGCCCCCCCTTTTGCTCTAAAATGATTAATTTATTATCCCTTTTGTCACCCAATAAATTTAGTTAAACTTTCATTGAGTCCCTATCTTTGTAAAACGAAAATGTAAGGATATGAGATATGCTTTCAATTTGTTTTATATGCATAAACGATTTATACTTTCAATGCGGTTCGCTTTTATTATTTTGAATTGTATAATGCCTCATTTATTATTGGGTGTAGTTAATAAAATGGATTCCATTCATGCAGATTTATCAATTGAAAAAACAATACACGTACAAGATGGTTTCGTCAGTGTAGGGTCATTAAATTTAAATAATGGAAAAGGGTTCGATATTTATATTTCGAAAGTTGATTTTAATGGAATTCATTGTTGGTCAAAAATAATTAGTTCTGATTTTTCTGATTTTGGAAATGGGATTACATTGTTAATTGATGGAAATATTGCTATTTGTGGCATGCAAAACACAGATGGTTATTTTGCTAAAATCAACGGTTTGACAGGAGAAATTTTACATGAAAAATTAATAAGCACTACTAATAATACGGAATTAAATGTTGTAATTGAAACGTTGGACGGAGGGTTTTTATTAGGAGGAAGTTGTAAAAAAGCGGATTTCTTTTTATTTAAAATGACCTCAACATATCATACGGAATGGGTAAAAAGTTGGGGAGGTACAAAATGGGATAAAATAACGATATTAATTGAAAATAGTGACAATGACTTTACTGTAGGTGGTTGGACCTATTCATTTGGGAATATTAATTGTAAAGGTTATGTATCCAGATTTCAAATAAAAGACAAACAATTTTCTACATTTTGGTCTAATATTTATGAAGAAAATACTTTCATAACATTGAATGATGGAGTTCGCACAAAAGAAGGAGGCTATACATTTTATGGGAATAAATCTTGTGAGTTTAATTCTAGCTCTTATGAAACCTTTTCTATATTTTTAGATAGTGTGGGTGAGACAGCAGTAGATGAAAATAACAAAAAAGTAATTTGGAAAAGCAGTAGTGAAGTAATTTTTTTCCCTGAAGATGTTATAATAAATGAAGTTCATTCGGAAATAATAGAAGTTCAAAATTTCAAAATTCAAGATATTAATTTTCACAAATTGGAATATGAATTTTGAAAAACAGTTGATAAGAAAATATCGTTTCAAAGTAAATACATACAAATAGTTCTATAATTAAGAATTTTTGTAATACTCAAAAATAAAATTATAATATTCCTTTGGCATAGTAATTTAGTTTCATAATAGTTGTTTAGGTTTAGTGGTAACCCACTTTTAGTTTGCACGAAAGCCAAAGGAAGTTGATAATAAAGCTATATTTTTAATGTAGTGATAGGTGTATTATAGTTTTATTTTTCAACAACAAAGGGATGAAAATTTTGTATTTCATCCCTTTTTTATTGTGAAAATATATAGTAATATTTATAGATGAATTACGGCTAAAAGAATTAAGAAACAGCGAACCATTTCAAGTAACTTTTAGGAAGTAAATCACTTTGTATAGTTGAAAAAGTATTTAGTACAATTCTAATTTCAGAGCTGTTCTATAGTCTTTAATTTCTTCTCGGTTAATTTTGTGATCTGCTTTTTTCAAAAGATCTAATAAATACAATAAGTTTTCTTGATCTTCAATTTCTAAAGGATATTCATTTCCTTCTTCATCTTCTTCAAATTGCCCTTTTACATCAAAAGCCTCACGCTCACTTAAAAACTCATAAGTCAATCGCAAAACTTTAACCACCAATGGATCTTGTTCTTTTAAAGCAAATTCTCTTAATTCTTTTAAATCATCAATTAAACCACTTGCTAAAACACCATCTTTATTTACTTTGCTAATGATTTCATCTAATTTTTTATTTGCCGCTGCAATCTTCATAATTATAAAATAAATTAATTTTTGAATGTCACAAAATCCATTTTTACATTCGTCTGTACAAATGTAATGAACTTCCGTTAAAAATGAATTATTTCACAAAGAATCTATTTAAATACATAGCGTTTTTTTCTTAAATCCCTAATATTATTGAATTCACTTTTGCTTAAAAAGACTAAAATGCTATATTTGTAAAAATGCAATCTAAAAATTTTGTTTGATTTTGTTATAGAAGGAATTATTACAGGACTTATATTAAGTATAATGATTGGCCCTGTTTTCTTTGTGTTATTAGAAACTAGTATCCGCAAAGGTGTTCGTTCTGCCATGTCATTTGATGCAGGGGTATTAGTTAGTGACTTAATTTACATTGCATTAGTCTATTTTTTCTTTTCGAAAGTTGAATCCATCACGGAAGAAGGAGAAAATAATTTAAAGGCTAAAATTGTTGGAGGCCTGTTGTTTCTTGCTTATGGAGTTTTTACTTTTTTTAAAAAACAAAAACAAGTGAAAGTTGATGAAGATGGAAATATCATACAGCAAGATTTTTTAAGATTATTTTTTAAAGGATTTATTCTTAATTTTTTAAATCCAATGGTTATTTTTTATTGGTTTAGTATTTTAACTATACATGGGAAAGAATCACAAATACCATTTGTATCGATTATATTAATTACTTATTTTTCAATTGATTTTTTAAAAATTTTAGGAGCAAAAAAATTAAGACCACTGGTAACAGAAAATAGATTAAGGACTTTAAATCATTTAATTGGAGTGATTTTTTTGGGGTTTGGTATCGTTTTACTAGTTAAAGGAATTATTAAAATAATGTAACAATTATTATAATTCAAGTTATTTTTATAAATCAATAATTAAATATTCATATTATGAAGATCATTTCTTTTCTTTTCTTTTTAATTCCAATCATATTATTTAGTCAAGAAGTAAAAAAAGAAAATTTATCAAAAAAATATTCAATTTTTTGGGATTTCAATAAAACAAAAGTGCAATCAATAGGATCGTATTATCTTGATCAATTAGGGGAAACAGAAGATAATCATGGAAAATGGATGTATTTTGATAAATTTGGTAAGTTAGAAGAAGAGCGAAATTATTACCGTGGGCAATTACATGGAAAAGTGATGTTATATTACCCAAATGGAAAACCAAAACAAGAAGGATATTTTAAATTAGATAAACAAGATAGTATTTATCGAGAATGGTATGAAAATGGAAAATTAGCAAAAGAAGGATTTTTTAAAGATGATCGTTGTTTTGGAATTTGGAAATATTACTATTTAGATGGTAGAGAAAAATCCTTCGAAGAAGAAATTGATAGTGTGAATTATGTTCGTTCTTTTTGGTTACCTGATTCTTTACATTCCCAAACAATAATTAATGGAACTGGTGAAATGACAGTTTATCACACAACAGGTACGATTAAAGAATGGTATAATTATAAAGACGGTTTAAAAGATGGCCCTTTCGAAGAAAGAAGTATTTATGGATATAATTTATTGACCGGTTCTTTTATTCTTGGAGAAAAAGAAGGAGAATGGAAATATTACTATTATACTGGTGAAATTGAAAAAATAACGCATTATAAAAAAGGACATTTAGATGGAGATTACAAATATTATTATGATAAAAATAGAATCAATGTAACAGGTCAATACATTGAAGGTCAAAAAACGGGTGAATGGACTTGGTACACAAATACGGGCTCTTTGGATATGAAAGGGTCCTTTAATAAAGATAAACAAAATGGTAAGTGGACTTATTGGTATCCAACAGGAAATCAAATTTCTTATACGGCGGAATATCTAGATGACAAAAAAACGGGACATTGGACATACTGGTATCAAAATGGTAAAAAATTCAAAGAAGGCGATTTTGCAAACGATGAAAAAAATGGTCGTTGGAATACATGGTATGAAAATGAAATATTATTAATGGATGGTATTTATGTAAATGGAAAAGAAGAAGGGCTATGGTTGAATTATTGGGATAATGGTGTTTTAAAAAATTCTGTAACATTTAAAAAAGGATTAATGAATGGAGAATGGAAGTCCTTTTTTCCTTCAGGACATCCAAAGTTAACAGGACATTATAAAGATAATTTCAAAACGGGTGAATGGGTAGATTATTTTGAAAATGGGTCTCCTAAAGATTTGATTACGTATAAAATTTTCATTGAAAAATCTAAAGTGAAATATGGTGTAATGAAAGGACATGAAGTCAAAGAAGAAAAAAAACATGGTCACGCCATTTCATATTCAAGTAAAGATTTTAGGAAAACGGAAGAAGGAGATTATAAAGAGGGTAAAAAAGAGGGGGAATGGATTGCCTATTATCCTGGAGGAAAAATGCCCGCTGTGATTACAAATTACAAAGAAGGTGAGCTAGATGGGGTTATGAAACAATACGATCAAAAAGGAAAAATAACAACAGAAATTAATTATAAAAATGGTGTTAAACACGGAAAATTCATTGTTTATAATGAAAAAGGAAAAATTGTTGTTGAAAAAATGTTTGCCAATGGAATGGAAGTAAAGGGAAGTGTTTTTGCCCCAAAATAATTTTAACTCAATTTTAAGGAAATAAAAACGGTCTAAAATTATTTGATAAACAGATTTTATGGAATTTTTCATTCAAAAAGACAGGTTTTTAAGTAATAAATAGACTTTTATTTAGCCTTCGTATTCTTAAAAATTTAAATTTTTTGGAGCATTAAAGATTTAAAATATGAAAGACGTAATAAAATTAGACAGATTCTAATCGTTCTATTTGTATTTTTTATCAGCATTGATTTTACCACTTTTTTTTGCTTGCAAGAAAGAAAGTTCGACTCCAACCCTTACTCCGACTCCAACTTCTAATTCATACTTTATTAAAGCGACATTAGGCGGTACACTTTGGCAAGCTTATGATGGTCAAAATGTATGTTCAATTCCCAGTAGTAATGCAATGTCATCAGATTCTCAAACAAGTACTTTAGTTGCATCTTTTGGTGCTGGATTTGACCAAGATGCTATGTATGGAACAATAACTACAGCATTAAATGGAAGTGTGGATACCAAACAATATAGGTTCAAATGGTATTTTCAAGTTTTTAAAATATAAAACCCCAAGAATTCTCTCAGGGTTTAATTATTAATTTATCTATAATCTACTAATTTGCAATTTGCCAATCTGTAATCTAAATCCTACATCACAACATTCACAATTCTCCCTGGAACAACAATCACTTTTTTAGGATCTTTTCCTTCCAAGTATTTTTTTGCTTCTTCTTTGCTCATTACTTCTTTTTCAACTTCTTGAGGTGTCATTGTTAATGGTAATTCCACTTTGAAACGTACTTTTCCATTAAATGAAACGGGATAAGCGAAATTAGCTTCTACTAATACACTTTCATCAAATGTTGGAAATTTAGCATAACTCAATGTTCCTGCTTCGTTTTTTAACTTTTGTTCCCACAACTCTTCACATAAATGGGGTGCATAAGGAGAAAGTAAAATTACCAATTCTTGTAAAATAGCTTTATTGTTACATTTTTGATCCGTCAATTCATTTACACAAATCATAAAGTTAGAAACGCCAGTATTGAATGAAAAACGCTCTAAATCATCACCAATTTTCTTGATTGTTCTATGTAATGTTTTTAAGGATTCTTTTGTCGGTTCTCCAGAAGTTAATTCCCCTTCAAACAAACGACATAATTTACGTAAAAAGTTGTGAACTCCATTAATCCCTTTTGTATCCCAAGGTTTACTTTGTTCCAATGGACCTAAGAACATTTCATACATTCTTAAGGTATCAGCACCGAATTTTTCTACTAATTCATCGGGCGTTTGAACGTTGAATTTAGATTTCGACATTTTTTCAACTTCTGAACCGCAGATATAGGTTCCATCATCTTCTAATAGAAAATCCACGTTTCTAAAAAACTTAAATAATGGATCTGTAGAAGCTTGTTCAATGTTAAGAATATTATTTTCGACATAATTGATAGAAACATTCTTTTCCATTCTGCCATTACCAATAAGAACAATATAGTCGAGTTCTAAATTTGGATATTTATTTTTGAAAATAGTTTTTATTTTATTATCAAAGTCAATTTTTAAATTCTGTAAATTTTCATCAAGTGTTGAAAAATCTTGTTTAGCATTATTGTCATGGCAAATAGCTTTAACCAATGGTAAGTACTTTTCACTAAAATAAATATTAGGCTGCTTATCATACGATTTTAGTGCATTTCCTACTTCTAAATCAGAATTTTTAAAAAGTTTAGTATAATAAAGTTCATAAACAAAACTACTTCTTCCCAAAATCATCCCCTGATTAATCATCTTTTTGAATGGTTCATCGAAATTGATAAACCCTTGATCAAATAAGAATTTTGTCCAGAAACGAGAATATAATAAGTGACCTGTTCCGTGTTCAGAACCACCGATGTATAAATCTACTTGTCCCCAGTAATCTGCTTGTTTTTTACTTACAAATTCGGCTTCGTTTTGAGCATCCATGTAACGTAAGAAATACCAAGAACTTCCCGCCCAACCTGGCATGGTGTTTAATTCCAACGGAAAGATCGTTTCAATGTTAATCAATTCATTGGAAACTACTTCGTTTTTAGTAGTATCCCATGCCCATGTTAAGGCATTTCCTAATGGTGGCTGACCATCAGCCGTTGGCAAATAATTTTCTACTTCAGGAAGAATGATTGGTAAATGTTGTGTTTCAATCATCACAGGCAATCCATTTTTGTAATAAACCGGGAAAGGTTCACCCCAATAACGTTGTCTTGAAAATACAGCATCGCGCAAACGGTAATTTGTTTTTCCTTTACCTATTTTTTTTGTCTCAATTGCTTCAATTGCTTTTTGCATTGCAACTTTTGCCTCAAATCCATTTAAGAAATCAGAATTAGCAATTACAGCATCTTTCTCTGTGTAAGCTGCTTCAGAAATATCTTTATCAGCAAAAATATTTTTAATCTCTAAATTGAAATGCTTTGCGAAATCCCAATCACGTTGATCGCCACAAGGAACAGCCATAACAGCACCAGTTCCGTATGATGCTAAAACATAATCTCCAATCCAAATTTGAACTTTATCTCCTGTAAAAGGGTGAATAGCATAAGCTCCAGTGAATTGTCCCGTAATGTTTTTCACATCTGACTGACGATCACGTTCTGTTTTTAAAGAAGCCGCTTTTTTATAATTTTCAACAGCATCTTTGTATTCAGCAGTTGTAATTACTTCAACTAAAGGATGTTCCGGCGCTAACACCATAAATGAAACCCCAAAAATTGTATCAGGACGAGTAGTGAAAACTTCAATTGCAGTTTCGACTCCGCTCAACTGCCGTTCGTTCATCTCTTGTTGGCTGAGCGGAGTCGAAGCCAACACTTCAAATTTAACAGACGCCCCAATCGATTTTCCAATCCAGTTGCGTTGAATATCTTTAATAGAATCTGTCCATTCTACATTTTCTAAACCTTGAATTAAACGTTCAGCATACGCTTTGATGCGCATCGACCATTGACGCATTAATTTTTGTTCAACTTGATGACCACCACGTTCAGAAACACCATTTACAATTTCATCATTTGCTAAAACGGTTCCTAAAGCTGGACACCAGTTTACCCATGAATCAGCTAAATAAGCTAAACGGTATTCTTGAAGAATTGCTTCTTGTTCTTGTTCGTTGAAAGCATTCCATTCAGAAGCAGAAAAAGTACCATTGTAATCAGAACAAGCTTGAACAGATGCATTTCCATTTACCTCAAATTCAGCAACTAAACCTGAAATTCGTTCTGCTTTATTCGTTTTGTTATTGTACCAGCAATCAAATAATTGAATGAAAATCCATTGTGTCCATTTGTAATATTCAGGAGAAGAAGTACGTACTTCTCTGTCCCAATCAAACGAGAAACCAACTTTATCTAACTGATCTCTATATCGAGTAATATTTTCTTCCGTCGTAATTACAGGGTGTTGTCCTGTTTGAATCGCATATTGTTCAGCAGGTAAACCAAATGAATCGTAACCCATTGGATGCAAAACATTAAAACCTTGTAAACGTTTGAAACGTGTATAAATATCAGAAGCGATATAACCAAGTGGGTGACCAACATGTAATCCTGCACCAGACGGATAAGGGAACATATCTAATACATAAAACTTCGGTTTTTCAGATGAATTATCTGCTTTAAAGGTTTTATTTTCAGCCCAGAATTTTCTCCATTTTGGTTCGATTTCGCTAAAATTATACTCCATTTTTTTATGCTTTTTGTTGAAAGCGTAAAGTTAGTGAATTTTATCTATTTTTTGAAGATAGTAGCTATAATGAAGGCTTTGAATGCTATAAATTTGATTTTATTTCAATAAAATTGGGGGCAAAAGAGTTTCTAACGGATAGAAATGGCTTTAGAAAAAATGAAATTTGGGATTAATCATGTTATCAGATGTTTAAAAAATTCTATCTTTAGCCTATAGTAAATGAGAACAAGATTTTTTTTCATAGCAATAATTGGGGTAGTTTTTTTAGGAATGCTATCCAGCACTTCGTATAGTCAGTCGAATGAAGAACAGAAATTATTAAGTGCCTTAAAACGGGAAAAAAATGAATCGAAAAAATTTCAACGTTTAGTAGTTTTAGGAGATTTTTATAAAAACCACAATATTTATTTAGCAGATTCTATCTCACATGTAATTTTACAAAAAAGCAGAAATTTAGGAAATTTACAACAATTTAAAGCGCTATTGTTTACTATTCAAATCGAAGAAATAGAAGGAGATCAAGAGAGTTTTTTTAAGGATATTTTAGCATTAGAACCGTTTTTATATAAGCTTTCATCGAAAGAAGTAAAATTTGAAATTTACAAATACTTAGGATGTTATTATAGTTCAACCTTGAAGTTTGAAAAGGCAAACATATATTTAAAGGAAGCTTTAATGATTGCTAAAAAGGCTAGAAATAATACCAACATATCAGAGACATATAGTAAAATAGCCTATAATTTTATGTTGGTTAACAACAAAGATTCAGCTTTTTATTTTACAGACCATTCTATTCAATATGCTAGACGATCAGCAAATAAAAGTGTGATAGCAGAAAGTTTTAACACACAAGCCAGGATATATGATTTTTTTGGTCAGGTAGAATTAAGTGTTGCAAAAAATTTAATTGCGAATAATTTAGCAATAGATGCTTATGATCTACCTAAAATGGCTCGAATTTCAAGAGAATTAGGGATGTCTCAAAGAACCATTTCAAATTTAGATGATGCAGAATTTTTCTTTAAAAAATCGTATGAATATGCTCAAATGATTCATGACAAACGTCAGATGGCTTTGGCATTAATTAATTTAGGAACTGTTTATAGAGAACGAAAACTATATGATAAGGCAATTGACGTAAATTTAAAAGGGATAGAATTAATCACAAAACTTAAGGATAATAATGGATTAGCTGAAGCACATAACAACTTAGGAATGGTTTATAGTGACTTTAAGAAATATGATTTAGCATCAAGTAATTTTAATCAAGCGTTAATTTATTATGAATCAACAGGAAATCGCGAAAAAATAGCTGGAGTATATCACAATGTGGGAACAGTCTTTTACATAAAAAAGAAATATAATATTGCTTTAAATTATTTAAATAGATCGATTGAAATTAGACAACAATTTGGTTCAAAGAGTCAAATGTACCCAACTTATAGAATTATTTCTGATGTTTATGAAAAAATAGGGAATGCCAAGCAGTCACTTTGGTATTTACAAAAGTATTTGAATTATATAGATAATAATACCTCTTTACAAGCATCAACGAAAATTGCAGAATTAAGTGAATTATATCGGTCAGAACAAAGAGAACGATTGATTTCGATGCAGGCAGATTCAATAGAAAGACAGCGACAAGAAAGGGAGATAACATCTACAAAATTAGAAAATACAGAATTAAGAAATAGCTTTCAGACGTATATCATTATTGGTTTTATCATTATTATTATTTTGGCTGGAGTCATTATTATTTCTCGACAAAATCAAAACAAAATTCGGCAACAACAAAAAGAGGCAGAAATGTCTCAGGCGCTATTGAGAACACAGATGAATCCGCATTTTATTTTTAATGCAATGTCTGTAATTCAAAGTTATATTTATGAAAATGACATTAAAAACTCTACTAAATTTTTGGTTAATTTTTCACGTTTAATTCGTTTAATTCTTGAAAATTCACCTAAAGAATTTATTCCGATTACTACTGAAATGGAAATTCTTCAAAAATATTTAGAGACTCAAAAATTACGATTTGAGGAACGTTTTGAATTTGATATTGAAATGGATCAAACGATGATGATTGAACACGCAATGATACCACCGATGATTACTCAACCTTTTATTGAAAATGCAATTGAACACGGCCAACTTCATACGGTAGAAAGTGGCTTTATTAAAATTATTTTTTCAAAAGATAAAGAAATGCTTCATATTGAAATAATTGATAATGGGATAGGTCGCTCAAACTCCGAAAAAAATAAAAAACGGAAAGATCATACCAGTATGGCTTTAGGAATCACAAAAGAAAGAATCAATAATTTAAATATGAAATACAAAACGGATGGATATTTACAAATAGAAGATTATGATAATATTTTGCATACTGGAACAAAAATATTAATTTCGTTGCCATACCATGTGGATACAAATCCTAATAAAAACTAGAAATGAAAAAAGCAATAATAATTGATGATGAGAATAGAACTAGGGATTTAATCGCTAAAATGATTAATTCATTTGGTCTTGACATTGAAGCTATTCCAGCTGCCGAAAGTGTAGAAACAGGGATAAAAGCGATTGAAGAACTTAAACCTGATATTGTTTTCTTAGATATTAAAATGCCTGATGGAACAGGATTTGATTTATTAAAAGCTATTCCAAACAAAAACTTTGAAGTGATTTTTATTACTGCTCACGAGGAATTTGCGATTAAAGCAATTAAATTTAGTGCCCTTGATTATATTTTAAAACCTGTAGATCCTGAAGAATTAAAAGCAGCAGTTGTTCACGCTATGGAAACTTTGGGGAATAAAAAAGAAGAAAGTCAATTTGATGCATTGCAATTAAATATTCAACCCAATCAAAAAAGAAGATTGGTATTAAAAACGCAAGAAAGTGTTCATATTGTTGAGTTAGACCATATTATACGTTGTGAGGCAGATCGAAATTATACTTCTTTTTACTTGACAGAGGGAAAAAAAATATTGGTTTCTAAAACATTGAAAGATTATGAAACTTTGTTATCAGGACATAATTTTTTAAGAGTTCAACAATCACATTTAATTAATTTAGATTTTGTGGCAAGATATGACAAAGGAAATGGCGGATCTGTAGTTATGAAAGATGGTTCTGAAGTTCCATTGTCTCCGGCAAAAAGAGATTTATTCTTTAAAATATTAGAGAATTTACTATAATAAAAATTTATGTGAATCAATAAAAAAGCTGTCTATTTTGGGCAGCTTTTTTAATTATATTATCTGAAAAATAATTCAAAACCAAGATTTGAAAGATGAAAATCATTAAATCTTCATTGTCTAAATTTGGTTAAAACAATCTTTTTATATTTGATTTAGAAATAAGGAGAAAACACAGGTTATTATCTTTCATTTTTACTTTGACATAGACAAAAAGAGGAGCACTGCTTGGAGAGGCAGTTTTCATTTTCTAGTTTGATTATAGAGTTTAACAGTTCTAATTTTCCGCTTTTTGAATATGCATCGTCGTAATTTAGTTTACAGAAAATGTAAGATATGACCTGTCTTTTTTAAGTTGAATTAAAAAAGTATAAATAAATTATTTCATACTACTACTATATGAATAAAGGGTTAACGAAAAGTTAGCCCTTTATTATTTTATATAATACGGGTCTGCTTGGGCTTGCATCATTTTCAAAAGGGGCAGTTTGTAAATTTAGAATATAATGTCCATCAGAAATGGAATCTTTTACAAAAACAAACTCTGTGATTGTTTTATCAAATTGAGGATTTTCAGGAACTTTCCAAAAAGCGTGATGAAATGCTAATATTCCACCATCACTTTCTTTATCAACGGATGGAAGATCAACTAATAAATGTTTTACTCCAATAGCATCTATAATTGATATACAATCACAATCTAAATAAGCTGGATTTGTGTCCGAATAATTTTGATGTTGTTTATTTTCATCATTAGGTAAGGTTCTAATTATTAATGCTTCCGTTTCTAAACCTTTTAGTTTCTCTTCTAACTGTGCTTTTGTTATGACTAAATCAATACCACAATCAGTCACTTTAATTTCTGGAATAATGGTTAAAACATAAGCATTAAAAAAATATGTTTTTAAACTAGTATTAACAGAATATATTTCAGGTGTTATATGCCCTAAACATTCAGTATGTGTGCCATGCCCGTGTGGGTTAAAAAAAATATTTCTAAAATTAACACTTCCACCTTCGGCCACTAAGCCGATAAAACCCTCAATTCTAACGGGTTCTATCATTGGTGTATCTACATACCAAGCTTTCAAATTGTTTGAAGTATTGGATAAAGGAATCGAAATATCAAGAGGTTGATTTGTATCAATAAAATTTTCAGTATCAAGAAATAATTTCATAAATCAATTTTTTCCGAAGATAGTGATTTAGTAAAAAGTCAGCACTAAGAAATGAAAAAAGAGTTCAAAATTATATCTTTATAGCATGGAAGAAGAAATAGAAGCAATTATATTTGATTTAGGAGGAGTGATAATTAATTTAGATTATTCACTTACAACAAAAGCATTTCAGGATTTAGGGTTGAAAAATTTTGAAGAAATATATGCACAAGCCAATCAATCAACGCTTTTTGATGATTTTGAAACAGGTAAAATTTCAGCACAACATTTTGTTAATTTATTGCTTCCATATTTACCAATTGGAATATCAGCCAACAAGGTTGTTCACGCATGGAATGCTATGATTTTAGATTTTCCTGTTGAACGATTGGAGTTGTTGTTAGAATTAAAACAGAAGCGAAAACTAATACTATTAAGTAATACCAATGAAATACATTTACAAGCAGTAAATAGGTCATTATCAAAAGTAACAGATAAGCCTTTGAGTTATTTTTTTGATGAAATCTATTTATCGCATGAAATTGGGATGAGAAAACCTACAACAGCAATTTTTGAATATGTTTGTGAAGAGCAAAACTTGAATGTTAATCGCACATTATTTATAGATGATACAATTCGTCATGTTGAAGGGGCGAGATTAACAGGATTAAAAGGATATCATTTAAAATGTAATGAAACTATACTAGAATTAAATTTAGGAAACTTATAAATAGAAATTCAGAATCAAAATTACATGATTTTATCTTGACAAAGTTCTATTAATATACCATCAGTTGATTTAGGATGTAAAAAAGCGATGATTTTTCCATCAGCTCCATCTTTTGGAGATTTGTGGATTAATTCAAATCCTTCCTTAGATAATCGCTCAATTTCTTCTTCAAGGTTTGTTGTATCAAAAGCAATGTGATGAATTCCCCGCCCTTTTTTTTCTAAAAATTTAGCAATAGGAGACTCAGAATGTGTTGCTTCTAACAATTCAATTTTAGATTCTCCTATTTGAAGGAAAGCTGTTTTTACAAATTCTGAAGCAACTTCTTCAATTTTGTAACAATTTGTCCCCAATAATGTTTCAAATACTTTTATCGACGCTTCAATATTGTTAACAGCAATGCCTAAATGTTCAATTTTTTTAATCATTTTTTAATTAAAAAAAAACCCCGAAGACTACTTCAGGGTTTATAATATTTACTAATGAGTTAGCTTTTTATAAAAGATTCTGTGATGTTATCGTAACTTATATAATACAGCCCGTTTACTAAATTTTCACAATTAACAGAAGTTCCCACACCTTTTTTAACAATACTCCCATAGGCATCATGAATTTCGTATCTTGTTTCAACAGGCTTACCATTTGAAGAAAAGTTGATTTCATTCTTAACTTTTACAGGACTTTTAGTTACTGCAGGTAAAGTTGAAACAAATTTCACATTAGAAGAAGTTTTTTTTGTGCCAGAATGATCAATTTGTATCACTCTAATCATATTTTCTCCAGAATGAGGCGAAACTTGAAATTCATAAGTATTTAAAGAAGGAGTTCCTTTTCCATGAACTTCTCCAACAACAACCCATTTATTCCATCTAAATTGCTCAATAATAAAAGGTAATTTACCATGTTCTTCGGTTGTTTTCCAAATCAACAAACCGCTTTGATTTACTTCAATAGAAGAGATTTTAAAAGTACTTCTTGGAAGTAATACTTCTGGATTTAATATTTTAGGCTTGCATCCTTCGTTATGCTCAATAACGATAAAGACAGGCTCTCCAATTTCTATATTAAAAATTGAAAAATCAATTTCAAAAGCGCCCATGCTAGTTCCTCCAGGCAAGATGTCTCCGTTTACAGTTACTTTTGTAGCACAATAACCGAACCCATCATTATCCATTGGGTTTTGTACATACAGATTCTTACGTTGGTAACTTCCTTCAATTGAGAGAGACCCAAATGCTACGGCACCTGTTAAGCTAAAAATCAGTGAAATAAGAAAAATTTTCATCTATCTACGGTGTATTATTGTATATAGCAAGCTTGTTTACAATTTTTTAATGTTAGCAAATATAACATTATTTTTATTCAATTTACAATAATTAAAAAAAAACAAATAACTTTTTTTAAGTTTGTGCGTTTATCAATAATAGTCAGTTTGCTAAAATCAATAATAGTAATTACTTTGATTTTATGTTGTATTTTTTTAACTATAATTATATTTACTTTTCATTCATTGAAAAAATAGTTAGTTTTTTAGTGGTCAAAATGTAATAATTAAAAGATTTATTATGAAGTATATTGTAATATTATTTCTAGGTTTGATTTTATTTACAGCTTGTGACAACGGTGGTAAATCTACTTTTGAATTTGCTGGAGGAACGTTTAAAATGGCATTAAATAATGAGCCTTCTACCTACATTCCCAGAGAGACAAGGGATCTTTATTCTTCAACTGTTTTAAGTCAGGTTATGGAAGGATTGGTTTCATATAACCCCAAAGATTTATCAATTCAACCGCAAATTGCAAAGTCCTGGAAAATTAGTCCTGATGGATTAATCTATACGTTTACAATTAGAGATAATATTAAATTTCATCCGCATTCTATTTTTAAATCTGAACATGCACGTATTTTATCCGTAGATGATGTTGAACATACTTTTGAATTAATTTGTAAAAAAAACCAGGAAGGTCAATTATCTCCAGCTTATTATTTGGCTTTTGATGGAAATTTAAAAGGGGTTGATGATTTTATAGAAGGAAAATCTAAAAAAATAAGCGGAATAAATGTTGCTGGAAATACGATTACGATTGAATTAAAAGAAAGAGACAATAATTTTTTAAGCAAATTAGCAAGCATCACGTGTGCAATTACTTCTAAGAGAATATGTGAATCTAGTTTAGATCAAGATATGATTGGAACGGGACCATTTAAATTTCAAGGATATAGAGAAATTAATAAAAATGAAATAGTATTAGCTAAAAATGATGATTATTATTTAGTTGACGAATCTGGAAATCAATTACCTTATTTAGATAATATTGTTTTTACAATTGAATCAAAAAAATTAGAGCAACTAGAGATGTTTGAAAAACATGAATTAGATTTTATCGCTGGTTTACCAACAAGTCGAATTACAAAAATGTTGGAAGGAAAATTAAATGAATTCAACTCTGTTCCACCTTCATTAATCTTATCCAACAACCCACTTTTAACGACGAATTATCTATTTTTTAATTTAACAGATGATAGATTTAAAGACGTTAAAGTTCGCCAAGCTTTTAATTATGCTTTGGATAGAGAAAAATTAGGGAGAGACATTCTTAAAAATCAATATTATGAATTGGGCTATTATGGAATTGTCCCACCATTGTATGAGGAATTTAGAGGTTATGATTTTAATTCAATCAAACAAAATGGGTATCATTTTAATCCAGAAAAAGCAAAACAATTATTAGCAGAAGCTGGATATCCAAATGGTAAAGGATTCGGAACAATAAATTTACGTTTCAATATGGATGAAATTCAATCTTCGATTTGTGATGAAGTTTCGATTCAAATTGCTCAAATATTGGGAATAAACATTAACATTGATGGCTCAACGTTTGATAAAAAAGAAAAAGATGCAGATTTCGCAAAATCTGAATTGTTTCGATCAGGTTGGGCGGCGGATTATCCTAGTCCTGAATCATTTTTAAGTTTATTTTATGGGAAAACTGTTCCAGAAAACACCTCTTTTGCATCCAGATTTAATCAATCAAGATATCAAAATGCAAACTTTGATAAACTTTTTGAACTGGGGAAAAAAAGTACCAAAGTTTCAAATCAAATGAAATATTTCTCAGAAGCTGAAAAGATATTAATTAAAGACGCACCTTTCATTCCGCTTTGGTATAGAGGTGATTACGAAATTGTTTACTCCAATGTTCGAAATTTTCACTTAAATCCACTTAATATTTACAACTTTACCTATGTCTATAAAAAAGAATGGACCAAAGAGGAATATGAGAAAAGTATGAAAGAAAAAAAAAATTTTAATTAGGTCCAAGATTCATTGTACATATTCAAAAGCGTTATACTTATAGCTACTTGCCTCTGGTTTCAGAATTTTTTGAATTCAAATCATTATTTTATATTATCTTGGTCGCTTGTATTTATAAAGAAAAGTTTTAGATGAAAGTATTTTTTACATTATTTATTCTCCTTTTAACCCATATTTCTTTTGCTCAACCCAAACAAACTGTAAGAGGGAAAGTTGTAGATAACGAAACAAATTTTCCTTTGTTGAATGCAAAAGTTGAGATACTTACAAGTGATTCAACGATAAAATATAGAACTTTAACAGATATTGAAGGAGATTTTATTTTATCAAATATTCCTGTAGGAAAGCATATATTAGTTGTTTCATTATATTCTCATGAAAGTAAGCAACAAACAATTGAGGTGATTTCAGGAAAGGAAACAATAGTGCAAATTTCATTAATTGAAACTTATACCGAACAACCAGAAGTTGTGATTTTAGGCAGAAAAAAAGGAGAAGTAATTAACGAAATGGCTTTGTTATCAGCACAGCAATTTAGTGTAGAGGAAACAAATCGTTATCCTGGTTCTCGTTCCGATCCTGCGCGTATGGCTTCGAATTTTGCAGGAGTTCAAGGTGCAGATGATTCTAGAAATGACATAATAATTCGTGGAAATTCACCATTAGGTGTTGTGTGGAAAGTTGAAGGTATTGATATTCCAAATCCCTCACATTTTGCAATTTCTGGAAGTACAGGAGGTCCAGTATCCATTTTAAATAATAAAATTTTAGGGAACTCAGATTTTTTTATGAGTGCTTTCCCTGCCCAATATGGGAATAGTATTTCGGGTGTTTTTGACCTTAAATTAAGAAATGGTAACAATTTAAATCATGAGTTTACAGGTCAATTTGGCTTTTTAGGAACAGAATTTTTAGCTGAAGGCCCAATGGGGAAAAATAAAAAGGCGAGTTATTTAGTAATGGGAAGATATTCTACTTTAAGCTTATTTAAAACTTTAGGTATCAGCATAGGTACAGATGCAGTACCAACATACGGAGATTTTGCCTATAAATTTAACTGGCGGTTAAAAAATGGAGGAAATTTATCTTTATTTGGTATCGCTGGAGCAAGTAACATCGCAATTCAAATATCTGATCAAAAAACATATTCAAAAGAATTATATGGTGAAGGAGATAGAGATCAATATTTTGGTACATCTATGGGGGTGACAGGTTTAGTTTATAAAAAAACGTTAAATGAAAAAACATTTATCACATCAACCATTGCAATAAGTAGAGAAAAACAACATGCGAACCATAATTTATTAGTAAGACACTTAGATTCAACGCAGACAAATATAATTGTAGATTCAATTTATCCTTTAATGGGGTATTATTTTACAACTATAAAAACTTCAGGATATTTCAGCGTTAATCATAAATTAGACAAGAATCATTTATTAAAATGTGGAATAAATGTGGATGGTTATTTTTTCGACATGTTAGATTCTGTTTTGGATAATTCACATTTTATTAATCGATGGAATTACAAAGGAACTTCAGTTTTAATACAACCGTTTATTCAATGGAAATGGAGAATGAAGGAGAATATTGATTTCACTTTTGGACTTCATAATCAATACTTTTCATTAAGTAATTCTTTTAGTCAAATTGAACCACGTGCAGGATGGAAGTTGAGAATGAAAAAAGACAAAGCTGTTTTTGCTGGACTTGGGATACATAGTCAAACCCAACCAAATTATACCTATTTATACCATTTTCAAGGAACATCAGAATTACACAATAAGAAAATGGGATTTAGTCAAAGTTTTCATGCTGGTATTGGGTTTGAAAAAGCGTTTAAAAATAAATTAAACATTCGTTCAGAAGCATATTACCAATATTTATACCGTATTCCAGTAACGGTTACTCCTTCTTCTTTTTCTATGATTAATATGGGTAGCGGATTTGCACGTTTTTTCCCAGAACAATTGCAAAATACAGGTATAGGGTACAATTATGGAGTTGAATTAACATTGCAGAAGTATTTTGACAAATCATTCTTTTTTATGCTTTCTTCCTCTTTATACCAATCAAAATATAGAGGAAGTGATGGCGTCTTGAGAAACACATCTTATAATGGAAATCATGTTTCAAATATTTTAGCAGGTAAGGAATTTAAACTGAATTCGAAACAATCAATCACAATTTCTACAAAAATCACTTATGCAGGAGGGAAACGATATGGATATGTAAATTTAGCAAAATCCGAAGCTCAAAAAGAATTAATATACAGTGATTCAGCTTTTAATGAAAGACAATTCAAAGAATATTTTAGAATGGATTTAAAAATTAATTGGAAATTGAATGCTAATAAAATGACTCATGAAATAGGGTTAGATTTAATTAATATTTTTAACACGAAAAATCTTTTAAGTTTGGCTTATGCACCCAATTTAGCTAATCCAAATGCAGAACCAATTTCAGTAAAACAACAATTAGGATTTCTCCCACTATTTTATTATCGTATTGATTTTAAAGCTGCTGTTAAGAAAGTTCAATAGAAACAAATGCCAGAGTTAACGAATGATCGTTCTAGATTACCAACCAGGGCAAGTTCCACATTCATTAACAGCTCTACCATAAAGAAACATTCCTAATGAAATATTGAAAGATGAATAGCTAAAGTTTTGTTTAGAAAAAGAATAAGCATCTGTTGGTACAGTATTAACTCTATTTTGACCAATATACCCGATACTTAAATTGAATTGAAAAAACAAACGTTCGTAAAATTCCAATCGATTACCTATTGATAAAGACACTCCCATACCAGAAATTGAAGTTGTGTTTGAGTTTCTTTGGTTATTAAAAGCAAAAGTATTATTCGAAATAATAGGACCTGTACCGATTGCGAAATCAGTTGAAAACGCTACTTTACTTTTATTTTGTAAACGAAACCACTGTGTTGTTCTAGATAGATCTAGCCTTAAATAATTTAAGCCATTATTTTCATAATTGATAACAGCCGTATCTATGATATATTCAGCACTTGTAAATTTTTCAATATCATATATACCGGGACCTGTTTGGATGTATCCTTCTTTAAAAACCCTAGATCGATTTCTTAATAAGTATTTAAATTTATCAAATCCGATTGTTAAAGCCCAATGTTCTTTAAAATAATAGCCAGCCTTAAAGCTATATTGAGGGTTTATGACGGGATGAAGACTTAAATAATTTTTGAAATTTAAGGGAGCAGGTTGATCATTTGCAAGGGCATCTTTGTAAGTAATTGTATAGTTCGATGCTGTAATTACCAAATCAGTTTTTGAATAATAGGATCTGTTATAACCCCAATATAAAAAATAAGTATTCTTAGCGTAGGATACTTTTTTCTTTTTATACTTTTTATATTGTGCATCAACATCAAAAGTTGTAAACAAAAGGGTTAAAAAAATAATATATTTCATCAATAAATAGAATTAAGACATTTTTAAAAATGCTACTTCTTTTTCAGTAAGATGTCGGTAATGACCTCTTGGTAAATCTTTTTTAGTAAGCCCAGCAAATTGAACGCGATCTAGTTTTACAACGTCATAACCCATTGATTCAAATGATCGTCTAACAATTCTGTTTTTTCCTGAATGTAATTCTACGCCAATTTCACGCGGATTATCTTTAACATATTCAGCTTTGTCAAATACAATTTTTCCATCTTCTAATTCCAAACCAGCTAATAAACGGTTTACATCTTCTAATTTAACAGGTTTATTTAATTCGACATGATAAATCTTACTGCATTTATGTCTTGGATGAGTTAGTTTTTTTGACATATCTCCATCATTTGTAAATAATAGCAAACCTGTTGTTTCTCGGTCTAAGCGTCCTACAGGATAAACTCTTTCTTTACATGCTTTAGCGACTAAACTCATAACTGTTTTACGTCCCCAAGGATCATCCATTGTAGTAATAAAATCTTTTGGTTTGTTTAGTAAAACATAACGTTTAGTTTCAGCATTTATTGTTTCACCATCATATCTTACACGGTCTCCAGGTTTTACTTTATATCCTAATTCAAGAATAATTTCGTCATTGACAGAGACAACTCCCGTTTGAATTAAAACATCTGCTTCTCTTCTTGAACAAATACCAGCATTTGATAAATATTTATTTAAACGAATATCGGTTGCATTAACATTTGGCATAGGATCACCAGTTTTTGCTCTTTTTTTATTATCAATGTATTTTTTACCCTTTTCATTATTTTTTTTAGGAGTTGAAGGTTCTTTACCAATAATTGATTTAAATTTAAAATCATTTGATTTTTTAGCTGTTTCCTTTTTCTTTTCACCAACTTTTTTGGTAGTTGATTTTGATTTGCTAGTGTTTGATTTGACCTTTTCTCCTTTTCTTGTGTTCATCTCGAGCATAATTAATTTACACAAAGATAGTTTAAATTCATAATTTTTGAAATTTTAATCGAATTCAGCTTCAGAGCAAACATTTACATTTTCAACAGCTAAAAGCATCGATTATATGTTCAATGTTTGTGTAGTGATTATTATGGACAATTGAAATAATGTCAAATCGCGTATTTTTATTAACATCTTCTTGTAGGATATACTCATTTGCTACTTGTATAATTGCTTTTTGTTTTGCCTTAGTAACCGAAGTCCAAGGCTCTCCATATTCAGCAGTATTTCTAGTTTTAACTTCAACAATAATGAGGTAATCTTCATTTTCAGCAACAATATCAATTTCATTTTTTTTATAATAATAGTTTTTGGATTTAATTTGATAACCATTATTAAGTAAATATTTGATAGCCAAATTTTCCCCAAATTTTCCTAATTCAATATGATTCATAAGTTTTTATTTATTAAGTTAATAATATTGTTTGGAATTGTATTTGCTTATTGAATTTATTTTAACATAAAACAGGTTAAAATTTTCTTAAATTATTATTCATGATAAATCGATTTATTTCAAGTAATAGCTTAAGGTTTTTCGGTGATTTATAAAAGTAGGATGAAAAAAAACTATTAACAAATGAAATTGGAAAAATAAATCACAGCTTTTTTTGTTCATCCTGCGTTTCTATGTGAAAAAGAAATAAAATCTATTCAATGATTTTGTTAAATTAGAATACAACTTATGACCTTGGGTATTCGTCTTTAAATCAACACGTAAGTATTATTTATTAAATGGATTTTAAAAATAAATGTTAATAGTTTCCAAAAAAAAATCTATCTTTTATAAAAAACAAAAAGAAGAAAATCTTAAATAATATACGTTTCTACGTATTTTTATATACTTTTTTCTCAAGAATTAAGGAGAATTATAATATATTTACAAACAATTCAAGTAATTTATCAACAATAGTAAATTGATTTTTTAATGGAAAAGAAATTTATAGATGATAATTATTTTTAATATTTATTAACAAATTTCACTATTGGAAAAAGAAAAATTGCACTTAAAAAGAAACATTTGTGTCATTAATCACGTAACACTATACTTAAGTCGTATTTCAAATAAAATTTAATATTTTTTGAAATAAAATTTAACTATTATGAATATGAAAAAAACGAATAATCTATTATTTCAATTAAGGAATGAAATTATGGTATCTGTTCACTCAAAAGGGCAGTTTATTTTTTTCTTATTAAATATTCTTAATGTTTTGAGATTCAATATTAATTATTCATTCTTTGAATTTCTTTTTTCAGTTTCAAATAATTCGATATCATCATATCCAATTTTACATAAATCATAAAGTATTGATTATGAAAAAAAAGTTACTATTACAATTATTAATAACAGTATTCACTTTTAGCTTCGGAATTGTCAATGCACAATGTCCTGGAACTGATAGTGTTGATCCGGTAATATTACCTTGTCCAGGTGTAAACCAAACTGTAAATACTGATCCAGGTGTTTGTACATATACCAAAGTTGGAGTTGATTGGGATTTCACAGCTACTGATGAAGATGATTTCGGAAATCCTACTTTTGGCATTATTACCAGTTATGTTGTAGTAAGTCCATTGGGTGTACCATCTGTTGTTGCTACTTTAAATGGTTTTGTATTTACGAAGGGTACTTCAACAGTAATTT
Source organism: Flavobacteriia bacterium (assembly GCA_016178305.1). Lineage (GTDB taxonomy): Bacteria > Bacteroidota > Bacteroidia > Flavobacteriales_D > Crocinitomicaceae > CAIUKX01. Next base: position 116,652 of record JACOTM010000043.1, read on the forward strand.
TCAATGCAACAGATGCGTGTGGTAACAGTGCAGATGCTTGTCAATTTACAGTAACAGTTATTGATAATCAAGTTCCAACTATTTCTTGTGTCGGAAACCAAACAGTTAGTACAGATGCAGGTTTATGTACTTATAGAAAATTTGGAGTTGGTTGGAATGCGACAGGGACAGATAATTGTACAACGATTTTTAGTTATGTTTTAACTGGAGCAACAACAGGTTCTGGTGCAAGTTTAAATAACAAAGTTTTTAATAAAGGTGTAACAACAGTTACTTGGACAGTCAATGATGGTTCTGGTCATACGGCAACTTGTAGTTTCACGGTAACGGTAAATGATACAGAAAATCCTGTAATTACTTGTCCTGGAAATCAATCTGTATCTGGAGATGCAGGTCTTTGTACTTACACAAAAGCTGGTACAAGTTGGAATGCAACTGCAACGGATAACTGTTCATCTATAACTTATAGTTATGTTTTAACTGGAGCAACAATTGGTTCGGGATCAACATTAAATGGTGTGACTTTTAATAGTGGAGTTACAACTGTAACTTGGACAGCAAATGATGGATCGGCTTTTACAGTACCTGCAACATGTGTCTTTACAGTAACTGTTTCTGATACTGAAGCTCCTGCTATTTCTTGCGTTGGAAACCAATCTGTTTCAACTGATCCAGGAGTGTGTATTTATACAATAATAGGGGCGGGTTGGAATGCAACAGGCTCAGATAATTGTGGAGCTGTTTCTTTTGCTTATGTAATGACTGGTGCAACAACTGGCTCGGGTTCTTCTTTGAGTGGAATTGAATTGAATAAAGGAGTCACAACAATTACATGGACTGCTACGGATGGTGTTGGTTTAACATCAACTTGTAGTTATACAGTGACAGTTAGTGATACAGAATTACCTACTATTTCATGTGTAGGTAATAGAAATGTAAACACCGATGCAGGCGTTTGTACTTTTACGAAAGTAAGTACTTCATGGAATGCAACTGGAGCAGATAATTGCTCAACTTCATTTAGTTATGTACTTACAGGTGCAACTACTGGTTCAGGTGCTTCATTAGCAGGTGTTGTTTTTAATGGTGGTGTTACAACGGTAACTTGGACAGTTAATGATGGCTCAGGAAATACAGCTACTTGTTCATTTACGGTTACTGTTACAGATAATCAAGATCCTACAATATCATGCGCAGCTGTTGGCAATCAAACGGTAAACACCGATGCTGGAGTGTGTACTTATACAAAAATTGGAGCAAGTTGGAATCCTTCAGCTTCTGACAATTGTTCATTTACACTTACTTATGCTTTAACAGGTGCGACTGTTGGAGCTGGTTCAAATACTTTAAATGGTGTAACATTTAATCAAGGTCTAACAACAGTAACTTGGACAGTTAATGATGGAACAAGACCAGTTCAAACATGTAGTTATACGGTAACAGTAGTTGATGCTGAGTTACCCGTTATTTCATGTGCGGCAGTTGGAAACCAAACAGTGAATACAAATGCAAGTTTGTGTACTTATACTAAAATTGGAACAGGATGGAACGTAGTAGGAACAGATAATTGTTCCGCAACAACGACCTATACCTTGACAGGTGTAACTGTGGGTTCAGGTTCTTCTTTAGCAGGAGTTGTTTTTAATAAAGGTGTAACAACAGTAACATGGAGTGTGACGGATGGTGTAAATCCCGCTCAAACATGTAGTTAT
>JACOTM010000025.1 GCA_016178305.1 Flavobacteriia bacterium
ACTTCGTACACATTTCAGGTCTAATTGACGAAATCAGAGAAAATGACGAAGTTACTTTCGAACTTCAAGACGGAAAAAAAGGATTAAATGCAGTAAACGTTAAACAAGCGTAAGCTTTCACGATACTTTAAATTTATGAAATTTAAGCCTTCGATTTATCGAGGGCTTTTTTTATTTTATTCTTTCCTTGAATACCTTTTCAAATTTTTCTAGTTTAGGCTGAATTACCATTTTGCAATAGCTTTCCTCTGAATTATTGAGATAATAATCTTGATGCTCTTTATCTGCAAGATAAAACGTTTTTAATTTTTCCAGTTTAGTTATTATTGGGTTTGAATAAACTTTTGCTTTATTCAATTCTAAAATCAATTCGTTTGCAATGTTTTTTTGGTTTTCATTCGCATAAAAAATAACCGAACGATATTGTGTACCAACATCAGCTCCTTGTCGATTTAAGGTGGTTGGATCATGAACAGTAAAAAACACTTTCAATATTTCATTTAAATTTGTCAAAGATGGATTGTATATAATCCGTACAACCTCTGCGTGGTTCGTTGTTCCGCTGCAAACCTGCTTATATGTTGGATTTGCAATCCAACCACCTGAAAATCCAGATTCCACAGAGATCACTCCTTTTAATTCTTCATAAACGGCTTCAACACACCAATAACACCCGCCACCCAACACAATTGTATCTAAATGCATTGAATTATCAATGGTTTGCAGAACAGACAAAGGAACAAAATCCAACGCAATTGAATTCATACAATAGCGCTTTCCAGTTGGTTCAGGACCATCATCAAACAAATGACCTAAATGACTATCACATCTTCCACATAACGCTTCACTACGCAGCATCCCGTGAGAATTATCCGCTTTAAAAACGATACTTTTTTTATTTTTTTGTTCGAAAAAACTAGGCCAACCACATTCACTCGAAAATTTAGAATCAGATTGGAACAATTCGTTTCCACAAGCAGCACAATAGTAAGTACCTTTCTGATTAAATTCCCAATATTTACCCGTAAATGGACGTTCTGTATCTTTTAATCGCGATACCGCATATAAGTCTGCGCTCAATACTTTTTTCCATTCAACATTCGAAACAAAAAGATGATTTGTATCTGTTCGGGAATAATATGGATTATTAAATGGCGAATTTGCTTCTTTTACATCATGTTCATTTTGTCCACAAGCAAGAAAAATGGAGCTAATCACAAAAATAATAGCAATAAAATTAAATGTTTTTTTCATTTCAATTTGAATTTAATTATTTCACTTGTATGCTGATTTGACTTGTGAATAACACACAATTATTACAACGAAAAAGATCTTTCGACATTGTACTAATTAACAAAAATTAAGTATTTCATTCGATTGTAACAAAAAAAGAAACATTTACGCCAAGTTCTCGTTAAATTAACAACTTATACGTACTTTTGCAAAAAATTAAGAGGTAACAAAATGAATTATTTTTTCGAACATTTTCTGAAAGCTTTTCAATTACCACTTAAAAATCCTGTTTTAATATTTTCAACAATTTTATTTATTATTTTACTGACTCCAATTGTGTTGCGTAAAATGAAAATTCCAGCAATTATTGGTTTAATTATTTCAGGAGTTATTATCGGACCAAACGGATTTGGAATAATCGGAGAAAAATTATTAGAGTCGGACGGTTCTGTAAAACTATTCTCTACTATTGGCTTACTTTACATCATGTTCATGGCAGGTTTAGAGCTTGATATGAAAGAATTTAAAAAATACCGTACTAAAAGTTTTACATTTGGATTTTTAACCTTCATCATTCCAATATCTTTAGGATTTCCAATTTGTCATTATGGACTTGGTTTAAATTTAACGGCAAGTATTTTAACCGCGAGTATGTTCGCAACACACACGTTGGTAGCATATCCAATAGTTAGTAAATTAGGGATTTCAAAAAATGTAGTTGTAGCTGTTGCAGTTGGAGGAACGATTTTAACAGATACCGCAGTATTAATCATTTTAGCGATAATATCCAGTTCTGTTGAAGGACAATTGGATTTTTCTTTTTGGTTGAGATTAATTACCTCTTTAGCGATTTTCACATTTATCATGTTTGCGATTATTCCACGAATTGCACGTTGGTTTTTTAGTAAATTAGAAAGTGAAAAAACTGCCCATTACATTTTTGTCCTTTCAATTATTTTCTTTGCTGCATTTTTAGCTGAAATGGCTGGTGTTGAACACATTATAGGAGCTTTTGTTGCGGGATTGGTTTTAAATAAATTAATTCCACATACTTCTGCTTTAATGAATCGTATTGATTTTATTGGAAATTCGTTATTCATTCCTTTCTTTTTAATTTCAGTAGGAATGATCGTTGATTACAAAGTACTTTTTCAAGGACCTTGGGCTTTGATTGTAGCAGGAGTTTTAACCACGTTTGCTTTAATTAGTAAATGGTTGGCAACATTTGTAACGCAATTAATTTTCAAAATGACGAACACAGAACGTCAAGTCATTTTTGGTTTAAGTTCAGCTCATGCAGCAGCAACATTGGCAATTATTATTGTAGGTTTTGAAAAAGGAATATTGAATAGTCAAGTAGTTAACGGCACGATATTGTTAATTTTAGTAACATGTATGGTCGCTTCATTTGTAACAGAAAATGCAGGAAAAAGATTACTTATTCAATTAGCTGAATCGGGTGAAGAATCTGAATTAATACAAGTTTCAAGAAATCAACATTTATTGATTGCAATTAATGAGTTGAAAGGAAATGAACGCTTAATCGATTTGAGTGTTTTGATTACGGATAAACGAGTTTTGAATCCTATTTCTGTTGTCAGTGTCTTGCCAAACAACCAAGAAGCCGAACAACGCATTCGAACTTCTCGAAAAGAAATGGATGAAATCGTGAAACATTTTTCAGATGGAGAATTTACGGTAAATGTTGTCACGACCATAGATCACAATCAATCATCTGGTATTGCAAGAGTTTCGAAAGAATTATTTACGGATATTTTAGTATTAAATGATAGTCGCAAGATTAATTTATTAAAACGTTTTGTAGGAGATGATCGTAATCATTTATTAGATGTTTGTGACAAAACAATTTTTTTCTGTCAATTGGAAAAACCAACTGTATCTTATCAGAAAATTAAACTTATTTGTCCGCCTTTAGCTCATCTAGAAACAAGTTTTATAAGTTGGAGTGAACGTATATTACGATTAGCTAAAGAATTAAACATTACTATTGAATTTATTGGTACTTTAGAAACATTTGAAGCAATAAAAAAAGTAAAAAAAGCGGTTAAATTATCCGTCACAACTAAACATATTGAATTAAATGAATTAGAAGAATATTTTCTACTTAATCAAATTGTAACAGAAGATGAATTAATCGTATTTTGCTCTGCTCGTTCAGGTTCTGTTTCATATCTTTCATTTGTAGATTCTTTTCCTAATAAAATTGAAAAAGCATACCCGGATAATGATTTTATTTTGATTTATCCTTCGCAAGAAATCAGCAGCAATGCTTTTACAGCCTACGAAGATTTTGATAATTCCCCACTTTCCAAAGGTGTTGAAACGATTCAAAAAATAGGAAAAGAAGTTGGAAGTATTTTCAAAAAAAATGAACAAAGCTAAGTTGATTCATGTCAACAAAAATTGTGCATATCATTGGAACTGGTCCTGCTGCTTTAATGGCCGGAACACAATTAGCTGAAAAGGGAATCAAAATACATTTTTACGACCAAAAAACAACACCAGCCCGTAAATTTTTGGTTGCTGGAAATGGTGGTTTTAATTTGACCCACTCAGAATCGTTGAGTGAATTTATAAAAAAATACAATCGTTCTGAAATACAAAAAGCCGTTGAACAATTTACCAATATCGATTTTGTTCAGTTTCTAAAAAAAATAGGAATTGAAACTTTTACAGGAAGTTCGGGTAAAATTTTTCCTAAAAAAGGAATAAAACCCATTCAAGTAATTCAAGCATGGATTAGATATTTAAAAAATCACAACGCTGAATTTCATTTTCAATATCGTTTTATAGATTTCAATGAGGTAACTTTTTGTGTAAAAGTTGAAGAATCAAAAAAAGTGATACCTTATGAAAGACTTATTTTTGCTTTAGGAGGAGCTTCTTGGAAAAAAACTGGTTCAACTGGTGAATGGCTATCGCTATTTAAAAGGAAAGGAATTCAATGTTCTGAATTTGAACCGAGTAATTCTGGCTTTGAAATTAGTAATTGGGAAATAAATGCAAAATATGAAGGTGAAGTATTCAAAAATTGTGTCGTTTCAATCAATGGTGTTTCAAAATTAGGAGAAATTGTTTTAACCAAATATGGTTTAGAAGGAAGCCCTATTTATTTCCTAAATAAAGCTTATCGGATAAACCAAAAATCATTATTACACTTAGATTTCAAAGCAACGAAAACAGTAGATGAGATCAAATTAATACTCCAAAAATCCAAAAATCATTCCGAAGGATTGAAAAATTTAAATCTCTCAAAATTTGTTCAAGCATTTCTAAAAAACAATACTTCTAAAGAAATATTTTCATCTATTGATGCATTAGCAACAATAATTAAGGAATTTCCACTAACGATTCAATCACTACGTCCTATTGATGAAGTTATATCAACAATCGGTGGTATTTCTATGGATGCCATCAATTCTCAATTTCAATTAAAGCAATACCCAAATATTTCAGTATGCGGCGAAATGTTGGACTGGGATGCACCCACAGGTGGGTATTTAATTCAAGCAGCCGTTTCAAGTGGATTTATAGTTGGGAGATCAATAAGTAAAGATTTAATTTAGAGATGTTCACGCTTTAAACCATTGTCGAAGCCCGAAATAATTTGAGTTCTTCCCAAGTTACTAAATCCCCTAATTTCTCTTTTAATGGCGTTAAGGAAAGTTCTCGATAATCTTCAAAATAATCTTCTAATTCGGAAATTCTATCTGAATCCATTACATCACTTAATTCAATTTTTTCAAGTTGAATTAATTTGGTTAAATGGCTATAAATAGTGTTTAAAGATAATTGGCGCATTATAGAAATCTCTTCGATACTTATTCCTTCTTTAACTAAGTCATAAGTAATATCATAAGTTAATTTTTTCTCTTTTTTGATTGTTTTTTCTTTTTTCTGTATAATTATTATCTCTTCTTCATCAATATCTAGTAAAGACCTATTTTGTCGTTTTTCATTTTTAATTAATGCCAATTTCGTGACTTTATAATTTTTGATTTCTTCATTCCAAATTACTTCCTTTGTAATATTTCGTCCAGCTAAAGTTGCTTCCATAAATAAACGGGCTCTTTTTAACTTCAATACTACTTCTGTTTGAATTTCATCTAGTTCTTCTAATTCTTCCATAAAATTTTTGATTTTTGGCTTTCTACTAATCTCCTCCATTTTTTTCAATGTAGCATATACCAATCCATCTAAAATTTTATAAAAATAACCGTAAGCTGCTTGAACTCTATCGTGGATAAATTCTAAATCTATTTGAGTTTGATGAAGTAAATTCGTAAGTTGTTGTTGAAATTTCCGAGCTGCTTCTCTTGTATTTTGAACCATATTAAGTTGATGCGCTGCCCATGATTTCTCTGCTCCTTTAACTGATTTTGTTGGTAAATTCTTATAGCTTACTTCATGAATAATCCATTTATCAATCAAATTTCCCCATTCAAATGCTGCGTGCAATTGTTCCAACAAATATATTCTGGAAGCAATCTCTAAATTATTAGCTAATATATTATCGTCCATTTTTTGATTGGTATAGGACACCACATCTATATCATTTACTAAGCCATTCATGCGAATTGGACATGTTAATACCAGACCATCTAAAGTACGTAATCTTGATAAAGCAACATAAGCTTGCCCAGGAGCAAAAACTTGTGACACATCTAAAACGGCTTTATCAAAAGTCAATCCCTGACTTTTATGAACCGTAATTGCCCATGCTAATTTTAAGGGATAATGTGTGAATGTCCCTAAAGTTTCTTCTATTATTTCGCCAGAATTTTCATCAATGGTATAGCGTATATTTTCCCACTCATACTTTTCAACTTCAATTGTTTTATTTTCTTCTGGAAAATGTACATATATTTCATCTTTTCCTAATGATTTTATTATTCCCATTTTCCCATTGTAAAAACATTTATCAAACGACAAATCATTTTTAATAAACATAACTTGAGCTCCTAATTTTAACTCCAATATTTCATCAATCGGATAAGTATGTTTAGGGAAATCATCTATAATTTCTGCTTTATATTGATGTTTTTTCCCTTCTAATGTTGCCAAAGCTTTTGTATTAATTTCATCAGCTTTGTGATTGTGCGTTGTTAATGTTATATAACCCTCATGCTCTGTTGAAATAAAATTCGGTTGAACAAATCGATTCAACAGTTCTACATCTTTTTGTGCAATTTTATTTTCTCGTAAATTATTTAAGACTTCAATAAAATCTTGGTCATTTTGTCTGTAAATTTTTGAAAGTTCAATATAAGTTAACGGCATTTCCTGAATAACTTGCGCATGAAAAAAGTAAACTCCTCTGTAATAATTTCGCAAAACACTCCATTCTTCGGGTTTTATAACGGGAGGTAATTGCAATAAATCACCGATAAATAATACTTGTACGCCACCATAAGGTTTATTTACTTTACGAACATTTCTCAAAGTCCAATCCATTGCATCTAATAAATCTGCACGCAACATACTGACTTCATCAATGATTAATAATTCAAAATTTCGAATGATGTTCAAACGTTGTTTATTCATATTAAAATGGCGCATTAAACTATCTTTCGTTTCCATTTTTATAGAATCTGTAAATTGAGGAGCAACATTAAAAGCTGGAATAAAACTCCCAAATGGCAATTGAAAAAATGAATGAATTGTAACACCTCCAGCATTCAATGCGGCGATACCAGTTGGTGCAACAATTACAACTTGCTTAAACGTTGAAGCTATTATTTTTTTTAAAAGAGTTGTTTTACCTGTACCAGCTTTTCCAGTTAAAAAAACGGATTGATTTGTTTGGTTAATAAACTGCTCCGTAAATGTCGCAGGATCGAGGTTCTGTGTATTTTCCTTTTTCATAAGCTATATGAAGATAGTGAATTAGATTAAATATTTCTAGAAAAAAATAAAAATTCTTCGAATATAACCTTACAAAAAAAGCTACCCAATTGGATAGCTTTTCAACGTATTTATTTTAATTTTAGTTATTCAAAGCCTCAGCACCACCAACGATTTCCAAGATTTCACTTGTAATAGCCGCTTGACGAGCTTTATTATATCCTAACGTTAAGTTTTTCTTCATTTCAGCTGCATTATCAGTTGCTTTGTGCATAGCAGTCATACGTGCGCCATGTTCAGAAGCATTTGAATCCAATAAGCCTTTGTACAGTTGAATTTTTAATGATTTTGGTATTAAATCACTAACGATTTCTTCTTTCGAAGGTTCGAAAATGTAATCTCCTGCAGTTTCAGTTTCGCTAACAGTTGATTCAATTGGTAATAATTGTTCTGTTCGAACATCTTGAACTGCTGCATTGATAAATTTGTTATAAACAACAATTATTTTATCAAATTCTTTATTTTTAAAACATTCCATTAAAGAAGTTGCAATCGTTGAAGAGTTTGCAAAATTTAAATTGCTAAAAATATCTTCAACCGGTGCAATAGCATCATTGATGTAATAATGATCTGTTTTTTTGTAAGGTTCTCTAATTTTTTTACCTAAACCAAGTACTTTAACATTGACGTCTTTGTATTCTTGATTCACTAAATAACTTACTCTTTTCAAGATATTGTTATTAAATCCACCGCATAAACCACGATTAGAAGTAACCCCAACAATTAATACATTTTTTACCTCACGTTGTTCAGAATAAGCATTCTCAGATAAATCCAATGAACCGCTTAAATTACCAAGAATTTCTTGTAATTTTTCAGCATAAGGACGCATTTGAGTGATTGCATCTTGCGCTCTTTTCAATTTTGCAGCTGATACCATTTTCATGGCAGAAGTGATCTGCATCGTTGAACCAACTGAAGCTATGCGATTACGTATTTCTTTTAAATTTGCCATTTGATTTGACTTGAAGAATCAAGATTGAAAGACTTAAGACTCCAAGTTTTTTTTGTCTTGAAGTCTTTTGTCTTTATATCTTGTATCAAATTAATATTTATCAGCTATTTCTTTTGCTACTTTCGATAAAGTATCAGTAATTTCATCTGTATATTTACCAGCTTTCAATGCTACCAATACATCTTTATGTTTTGCTTCTAAGTAATTTAAGTATTCTTTTTCAAATTCTTTTACCTTCGCTACAGGAACTCTTTGAATTAATCCTTTTGTTCCAACATAAATAATTGCAATTTGCTTTTCAACTGGGTATGGATCACCTTCTCTTTGTTTCAAGATTTCAACGTTTCTTGAACCTTTATCCAATACTGCTTTAGTTGAAGCATCTAAATCTGAACCAAATTTAGCGAAAGCTTCTAACTCACGGTATTGAGCTTGATCTAATTTCAACGTACCAGCAACTTTTTTCATTGATTTAATCTGAGCATTACCTCCAACACGTGATACAGAAATACCTACGTTAATTGCTGGACGAATACCAGAGTTGAATAAATCTGACTCTAAGAAAATCTGACCATCTGTAATCGAAATTACGTTTGTTGGGATATATGCAGAAACGTCACCTGCTTGCGTTTCAATGATTGGTAAAGCTGTTAATGAACCTCCACCTTTTACTCTTCCTTTCATGGAAGCTGGTAAATCATTCATTTGAGCTGCAATTGTATCATCAGCGATAATTTTTGCTGCTCTTTCCAACAATCTTGAGTGTAAGTAGAAAACATCACCTGGGTAAGCTTCACGACCTGGAGGACGACGTAATAATAACGAAACCTCACGGTAAGCAACTGCTTGTTTAGATAAATCATCATAAACAATTAATGCTGGTTTTCCAGAATCACGGAAAAACTCACCAATAGCAGCACCTGTCATAGGAGCATAGAACTGCATCGGAGCTGGATCAGCTGCATTTGAAGCTACAACAACTGTATAAGCCATTGCACCTGCATCTTCTAGTTTTTTAACAATTCCTGCAACTGTTGAACCTTTTTGGCCAATAGCTACATATATACAGAAAACAGTCTCACCTCTATCGTAAAACTCTCTTTGATTAATGATTGTATCAATCGCAACAGTTGTTTTACCAGTTTGACGGTCACCAATAATTAACTCACGTTGTCCACGACCTACTGGAATCATAGCATCAACCGCTTTAATTCCTGTTTGTAATGGTTCCGTAACTGGTTGACGGAAGATAACTCCTGGAGCTTTTCTTTCGATAGGCATTTCGAACAATTCACCTGTAATTGGTCCTTTACCATCAATTGGATTCCCTAAGGTGTCAACAACACGTCCGATCATTCCTTCTCCTACGTTAACAGAAGCGATACGTCCTAAACGTTTTACTGTATCACCTTCTTTTACACCTGAAGAACGTCCTAAAAGAACGGCTCCAACATTGTCCTCTTCAAGGTTTAATGCAATCCCTTGCAATCCACCATCAAATTCAATTAATTCACCGTATTGAACTCCTGTTAGTCCATAAATACGAGCAATACCATCCCCAATTTGAAGAACGGTTCCTACTTCTTGAAGTTCTGCTTCAGATCTGAATCCTGAAAGCTGCTCTCTTAAAATTGCAGAAACTTCTGCTGGTTTTACATCTGCCATGTGTTATGAAGTTTTACCTGATTCCGTGTATTCGGATTATCTTGTTAAACGTTGCTTTAAATTATTAAATTGACTTGCAACTGAAGCGTCAATCTGTTTATCTCCCATTCGAACGATAAAACCACCGATTAGTGATTCATCGATCAATTCTTTTACCTCTAATTGACCATGAACTGATCCTTCAATCTTTGCAAGTATAGAACTTCGAACTGAAGCGTCCATTGGACTTGCTGTTGTTATAGTCACAGGTACAATTCCTTTAAATTCTTTCACTTGTTTGTCAAAAGATTCTGCAATTGTTGGCAAGTAACTTTCTCTTCTATTTTTAGTAATCAATTTTATAAAAGACATCGTTACATCTTCAAATTGACCAAATATTTCATTAAAAATAGCAATTTTTTTATCAGAATTGATAATAGGACTATCAATCAACAATTGGAAATCAATTGTTTCATTATTTGCTTCTAACAAATAATTCATGTCTCCTGCTACTTGCTCCAATTTGTTTTGCTCAATTGCAATTTCTAACAAAGCAGTTGCGTATCGACTTGCTGTTTTAGTTCCTTTCATTATTCAACTGATTAATTCAAGTTAATATCTCCAGCTAATTTCTCAGCTAAGTCTTTTTGTTTTGTATCTGAAGATAATTCTCCTCTTACAACTTTCTCAGCAATTTCGATAGATAAAATTGCAACTTGATTTTTCAATTCAGCAATAGCAGAAGCTTTTTCACTGTTAATTGTTTCTCTTGCACCTGCTAATACTTTTTCAGCTTCAACTTTTGCAGTTGTTTTAGCATCTTCAACCAAACGTACTGAAATTTCTTTCGCTTCTTTTAAAATATTATCTCTCTCTGCTCTAGCTTCTTTTAACAAATTTTCATTCGATGCTTGTAAAACGATCATTTCTTTTTTTGTTTTTTCAGCTAATTCTAAAGCTTCTGTAATATTTTGCTCCCGTTTGTTAACGGCTCCTAAAACAGGTTTCCAAACAAATTTTGTAAGGATGAATAACAAACAAATGAATACAATCGATGTCCAAAAAATAAGACCTAAGTCTGGTGTAACGATTCCCATATCTTTTTTATTTAATTTTTAATAAACATGTTGTAACCAACCGTTACAACATGTTTTAGTTTTTTAGAAAAATTATTTCGCTCCTCCAAGAAGACCAACAACAACTCCAAATAAAGCAACACCCTCGATTAAGGCTGCAGCGATAATCATAGCTGTTTGAATTTTTCCAGAAGCCTCTGGCTGACGAGCGATTGCATCCATTGCAGATCCACCGATTTTACCGATACCTAAACCTGCTCCTAACACTGCTAAACCAGCACCAATAGCTGCTATACTTCCGTAAATCATAACTATATGTATTTAATTAAAAAAAATTACTAATTAATGATGATGTTCTTCTACCGCTGCACTAATGAACAACGAAGTTAACATCGCGAATAAATATGCTTGTAAAAAAGCAACCAAAATTTCTAACACTGAAATAAACAAGGCCATAGGAACTGATAAGAATCCCCAAGCAGCGCTTTGATTTATGAAAATAATAGAAATTAATGCTAAAATAATAATGTGACCAGCCGTCATGTTCGCAAACAAACGAATCATTAAAGCGAATGGTTTTGTGAAAATACCAACGATTTCAATTGGAATCATAATGATTAACAAAGGAACTGGCACACCTGGAGTTGCAAAAATATGTTTCCAATAATTTTTATTACCAGAGAAAACAGTCGCAAATAAAGATGCTACAGCTAAAACCAATGTAACAGCAATATTACCTGTTAAATTAGCTCCTCCTGGAAATACAGGAATCAAACCTAAAATATTATTAATTAAAATGAAAAAGAAAATTGTCAATAAAAAGGGCGTGAATTTTTTGTATTTATGCTCTCCAATATTTGCCAAAGCAATTTCATCGCGTACAAAAACTATTAATGGTTCAATAAATTTCGCTAATCCTTTAGGAGCTACAGATCCATTTTTCTTGTAATATTTAGCAACAGTCAACATTACTAAAATCAATAAGGTCGCTCCAATTAATAGAGACATTGTATTTTTAGTAATTGATAAATCCAAAGGTTTTGCATTTGTAGGATGTCCATTATGAAAATCCAATTCACCATTCGCATTTAACTTGTAAATTTTTTCATGAAACATTGCATAACCATTTGTTTCATCAGCAATATATGTAATTTCTTCTCCTGCTTCATCTGTTGCAGTCAATATTTTTCCATGGTATAAACTTGAAGAATTAAACATTTTCAAGCCTCCATCTACTAAAATAACTGGTAAAGGAATTGAAACTGCGTCATGATGCCCTCCCATAATGTGCCACTCATGCGCATCACCAATATGGTGCATTATCATCTCGCTAACATTAAATTCTTCTTTTTTCTCTCCATTGTTGGCGAAAGAAGTATTAAATGTAAGAACTGTCAAACAAGTTAAAACAATTGATTTTACTGCATTTCTTAAATTCATCATACTATTTTTTCGAATGTAAGTCTTCAAATTTTGGCGCAAAGGTAGGGAATCTTTGTTTATGAACAATAAAAAAAATGAGATAAAATGAGTTTTAAATGGAAATAATTGAAACAAAGGTTTCTTAAGTACCAATATTTTGAAATTTTAAATTCAAAAACATACTATTTTGAAGCAAATATTACTTCGAATTTACAAATTTTAGAAGCAAAAGTGATTGTGCTACCATTAGGAGAATAAAAACCGAAAGAGAATGGAGTACAACGGTTTGAGCATCGGGAAATTTCACATAAATAACTGCTGCAAAGACAGCTAAAACAGACAACATCTGAACGGTTGTTAACACTAAAAATCTTCCCACAAAATTTTTAGGTTCTTTCTTTAAACCTGGTGCAATAATTATCGTCCCTAGAATAAATAGAAATAAAATGATGCTATCCAACACAGTTATACTTCTCAAAGATATGTGTGGAAAAAGAAAGGGAGAAAGAAATAAATCCGCTCCAATGATACTGATAGCTACAATTAAAAAAAAAAGCGTGTATTTTTTAGTTTTCATCTTCGTTACTCATTTTAATCACATCTCTAATCGCAAGAACTAAAGCTGCTGTTACTCCAAACAAAGATAATCCAATTGTCCACCATGGCGTTTTTGAAGCGTATTTTTTATCTAAAAAAGTTCCTAACCAAGTAAAAAAAGCAATTGTTCCAGCCATTTGAAATCCCATTGCCGAAAAACGAATGAATTTCGATGTTTTATCTTTTTTTTCCATGATTTTTGTTTTTAGCAAAACGTAATTTTCACTTGTGGAGCGAATGCAAAATTAGACACTTTTTAATAAACTAAGTCGTCTTTTTCTTCCATTTTTTTAGAAGTAATTGTTGATTTATTTGAGGCATTTTGATTAACTGAATATCCTGCCATTTTACATGATCCCACGAAAACTGCTCCTTCCTCAATTTGCAATTTAGTAGTCATAATATCACCTACAATTTTTGATTTTTCTCTTAAAACCAATAAGTCTTCTATTTCTAATTTCCCGTTAACATTTCCTTCAATATCGGCTTCTACACAAGAAATATCACCAAGAATAACACCTGTTTCACCAATTACTACCTTTGATCTTGAAATAACATTGCCTGTAATTTCACCATCAATTCTTAAATTAGAATCAGTAATTAAATCACCAATAATTTTAGTTCCTTCAACAATTCTATTTAATCGATCTGGACTTTCAAACTGTACTTTATCTTTTCTTTTAAGCATATTTCATGTAATTAAGAGCAAATAATTATCATCTGCAATTCTTAATTTACGAAAAATAAAAAAAGAGGTTACATTAGAGCCTACTAAAATTTCTTTTTCTAACTTTTGAATTTATTGGTGAAATGCAAACAAAATACGAATGTTTGATTCATCATCTACCCAAGAGGTATTTTACATCAGGAATTGAAATATTAAGATCCTTTCAAGATTAACTTAGTTCGATTAATAATGCTCATTATAGAAATCTTCATATTCCTCTAACTTTTGTGTTTGGAATAATATTTTTAAATTTTCTTGTGTAATAACGAGAATTTTAGCTTTTTGCAATTCAAATAAGTGCTTTCTGGTTTTTTTGTAAAAACGCACATAATCCTTAGCTTTTAAATCCGTATCAAATTCTTGGATTAAAACAATACTTTCATCATCTCCAAAAATTTTAGAGCTTATTTTTAATTTTTCTCTGCTGAAAAACTCTCTATTGAAATCCGAAATCTTTGTTTTAGCGGCACTAGATGTTTCATCTTTACCTACAAACACAATAATCCATTGTTTGACTTTATCATCATAGTTATATAACGATTTTTTTGTAAAATCAACGGTATGGTTTGTAGAAACACCTTCTTTTAATATTTTTAACAATTCTGTTGCTCTTTGGGCTTCAGGAGATTTGGGATATTCAACAATTAATTTTTCTAAAACGGGAATCATTTCTTGTTTGTTATCGGTTGTTTGACCGATACACATTGCTTTTAAAAGTAAATATTTAGAGCGATAGACATTCTCTTTTTCTGAATCTATAACAATATCAGCTTTAGCAATTACAGGGTAATAAAGTTTGCGATTATAGCGGTCTAAGATTGCTAAATATTCTTTTTCAGACAATGCATCAATTTCTTTTTTCTTAATAAAGAAATCAGGATCTCTTAAAAAGTTTGCATAATCTGAATTTGGGAAATGATTTAAGATATAATCTTTGTATTCAATTGCTTTTGGTTCATCAGATTTTTCAAACATTCGATACATTTGGAAAGCAGCAAGCAATTTAAAATCCGTTTTAAATTCTTTATCTAAAATGGATTTAAATTCTTTTATTGCCATTTGATTTTCAAACAATTGATCTTTATAAATCAATCCTGCATCATAATGTGATTTCATTGATCGCTCAATTGAAATTGCAAATAATGAATCCGATAATGGTAATTTATTTGTTAAAAACTCAACTGTTAAGGTATCTTTTTCTTCTTCTAAAGGCTCTTCAACTTTTAAGGTGTCTCCATTTTCATCAACGTGAATATTAAATGTTAGCACAACTTTTTCACTTCTTCTCCAATCATCTTCATTTTCACGGGTTCCCCACACTTTTTTAAATTCTTCAAACCCATCCGTTCTTGTTTTAGTATTCGTGAAATACCATTTGCTTCCATTTCCATTATTAGCTGTTAAAGCTTGATTTTGTTGCAATTCTCTTAATCTTTCAGCTTCTAATTTTTTACGTTTTTCTTCCTCTTCTTTTGTTTTTTTAATTACATTTTTAACAAAATCTTCTCTTTCTAATTCTGGTAATTTTGCAACTCTTTGAACACTATCTTCATAATTCGCAGTTACAACAGCTATTACTAAATCATTTAGTTTTTCAGCTTTATTACGAATTCCATCTGCATTTGGGTAATCTTCTTTGATTACATTGGCACATTCTTTATAATATTTTTGAGCTTGAACATAATCTTTTTCTTTGAAAGCAAGATCTCCTAATCTTTCATAAGCCATTCCTTTCTGACGTATGTTTGTTGTGGAGTAAAATCCAGATTTCGTCAGATATTCTTTTGCTAGAGGAATGTTTCCATTTTGAATTTCAATATCCGCTAATGCATAATAAATTTGATCTTTATATTCAGCATTTTTAGCATCTTTCAACATTCTTAATAAATCTTTATGCAATTTTGTGCTGTTCCCTAAAAATGCTCTTTTTATACGAGCATTAAAGGCCATTTCATATTTTACATTGTACTTTAATACTTTCGAAAAATGTTCTGATGCCAAGGTTCTATCTCCATTTTCTTCATACAATTGACCTAAAATAAAATTAACTCTTGCTTTATCTTTTTGTTTTTTTGCAAATTTTAAGGATGCTTCTAAAAATTCAATAGCTTCCTTTTTTTCATTTTTCTTTAAACATAAATCTGCTTTTGTGATTTCTAGGTCAAATCTTAATTTTTTAGGAAAGCTTGCAGCTTTATCTTTTTTCTTCGTCTTACTTTTAGAATCAGATTTTTCTTCTTTTTCTTTCTTTGCTTTTTCTTCTTGCTCTTTGATTATATTATCCAGATTTGTTAAATTAAAATTGGCTTCGGTGTATTTTCCTAAAGCAATATTAATTTTTGCCATCCATAATTCACTGATATAAATCGAAGGGTCATTTTCGTAAAATTTCTTTACAAATAAGAACTTTTTAAATGCTCCTTCATAATCTCTTCGATAATAATCTGCTTTTCCAATCGTTATCCAATTTTCATCAATCCAAGTATTATATTCAACTGTTTTGGCAGAAGGTTTATCATTACTAGGCATACAATGTTTTTGAATCACTTTTGTACACTTTGCTACAGCTGTATCAATTGGAGAATATAAACTTTTTACTTCATCTTCATTCGGCAAAGCAACTATTGGAAGTATTGAATAATAATCTTCTTTTAAATTTGTTTGATAATCATTTATCGCTACTTTCAGTAATTCATTTGCATTGAAATTCCCATTATAACGAGCATTTAAACTATGATAAGAACGGTTAATAAAAGTATTATTTTCCGTTGAACACGAGAAAACAATCATTACTACACCTAGAACAACAAAGATGTTTTTTATTAGATTTTTCATTTAATTAACCAAAACGCTTTAAAAAGAATTATATAAACTCGAAAAAAGGTAAATTATTATATCTTGCATCAAATTATAAAAAAAATGCTGTCTTCGACTACGCTCAGACAGCATTTTTTTTTAATTTTTTTATATTCTAAGCGATATTCGTAAATACTTGCTGAATATCATCGTCATCTTCTATTCTGTCTAACATTTTTTCAATATCAACCAATTGTTCATCTGTGAATTCAACAGGTGAAGTTGGGATTCGTTGTAAATTTGATTTAACAACTTCAACATTCAAATCTTCTAATGCTTTAGCAACTGTTCCGAAAGAAGTATAATCTCCGTAAATAAATATCTTATCTTCAATTACTTCAATTTCTTCACAACCAGCATCAATTAGTTCTAATTCTAATTCTTCTGCATCTAATTCTCCTTTTTCAATTTCGAAGACACATTTACGATCAAACATAAATTCTAAAGAACCATTTGGAACAACTCCACCACCTGCTTTGTTGAAGTACATTTTCACATTAGCAACTGTTCTTGTTGGATTATCCGTAGCGCATTCAACATATACTAAAACGCCGTGTGGACCTTTTCCCTCATAATTCACTTCTGTAAAAGCTGCTATATCTTTTTGAGTTGCGCGCTTAATTGCGGCATCAATATTATCTTTGGGCATATTTTCAGATTTTGCATTCTGAATAGCCGTTCTTAATTTTCCGTTCATTGAAGGGTCGCTACCACCTTCTTTTGCAGCCATCGTAATTGCTTTTCCTAATTTAGGAAACACTTTCGACATTTTATCCCATCTTTTTTCTTTTGCCGCGCGGCGATATTCAAACGCTCTTCCCATTGATATCTATTTTTTTCAGGAGCAAATGTAAACAATTTTTGAAATTTCACAAAGATTGATTGCAGTTAAAATCTTTTCATTAACACTTCTTTTTAAGCGAAAGCTTGTGCTAAATCTTCTATTAAATCTTCAACGTCTTCAATACCGACACTTAATCTAATTAAGGAATCTACAATTCCTGTTTTTTCTCGTTCTTCTTTTGGAATTGAGGCATGTGTCATTGTTGCAGGGTGACCAATTAAGGATTCTACTCCACCTAAAGATTCAGCCAAAGCGAAAAGCGATACTTTTTTGACAATTTCATGCGCATCTTGTAATTTATTTCCTTTCAATGTAAATGAAATCATACCACCAAAACCTCTCATTTGACGCTTTGCAACATCATGATTTGGATGGGATTCGAACCCTGGCCAATATACTTTATCTATTTTCGGATGTTTTACTAAAAACTGTGCTACTTTTTCTCCGTTCTCACAATGGCGTTGCATACGTAGATGTAAGGTTTTTATTCCTCTTAAAACCAAAAATGAATCCATTGGAGCAGTGATAGCTCCTGAAGAATTTTGAATTCGATACATTTCTTTTGAAATCGCTTCATCGGAAGTAATTAAAGCTCCCATCACAACATCTGAGTGACCTCCTAAATATTTTGTAACAGAATGCATCACGATATCAGCTCCTAAATCTAATGGGTTTTGAAGGTAAGGCGTTGCAAACGTATTATCAACTGCTAACATGACATTTGCTTTTTTAGCAACCTTCGCTATTGCTTCAATATCAATAATATTCATCATTGGATTTGTTGGAGTCTCAACCCAAATCAATTTTGTATTTGATGTAACTAGTGCCTCAACATTTGCAAGATTATTCATATCTACAAAATGAAAAACTATTCCATATTTTTCAAAAATTGTTTTAAATAACCTATAGGAACCGCCGTATAAATCATTCGTAGAAATTACCTCATCACCAGGATTCAACATTTTAATGACACAATCAATGGCAGCTAAACCGGAGCCAAAACATGCACCATATTTACCATTTTCTATTGCCGCAATATTTTTTTCCAAGGCATGACGCGTTGGATTCAATGTTCTAGAATATTCATACCCTTTATGATTTCCAACACCATCTTGAACATACGTTGATGTTTGATAAATTGGGGTCATAATTGCTCCTGTAGATTCATCTGGATGAACACCAGCATGGATTGCTTTTGTGCCGAATTTCATTTCTTAAATATTTGATTTATTTTCTTTTATAAGGTGCAACAAAGGTAATAGAATACGCTAGGAAAACAAAAATACATATCCCTATCACTTTTATCATTTCAACAAAAAGGGAGAGAAATTTTCTATTGTTCCTTGATTATATATTCTAATTTGATAAAAATTCAAAAAGATAAAGCATAGTGCAACACTATAAATAATAATATTTTTCTTGAATGACATGATATATTGAATTATACAAGCCAAAGGCAATGCAAACACAGGATAGCTATGTGTCAGCGCTCTTGTTGAATAACTAGCTCCATACCTCCAATCTGACCAAGAAATTACAATCCATATATTTAATAAACAAAATGTTAATACAGATTTTTTAAATTTTGTTCCCTTCAATTTAAACATTCCAAAAATCATTAATAATGCAATCGGCGTGTATAAAAACCATCCTTTTTCAGGACCAATTAACACTCTAAACCAAGGATTTAAAAAATACCATTTACTTCCAACATCAAAAACAAATTGACCTGTTGTGTATTTCCAATAAGCAAATTGAGGTAACAATGCAATAATTCCACCTGCAACGCAAAGACACAAATGTAATTTATTCTTTTGAACCATTTGCCATTTCATTTTTTTAGCAATTTTATCACTCGTATCCCAAAACAAAGGAATAAAAATAATAATCAATTCAGTTGGTCTGGATATAACACAAAGTCCTATTATAAAACCAAGTAAAAAAGCTATCCACATTTTTGGAGTTTCATGCCATATTATTGTTAACCAAAGGACAATAGCATACAATGGGAAAATATATGCATGACTCATTCCTGAATCTATAGCAACATATTGAATTAAATTACTTGCTAAAGCAATTAATATTAGTGTCAATGCAGCTACCTGATCATTAAAAAATTTTAATAATACCTTTCGGAGAAAATAAAAGCCTAAAACAGCCCAAGAAATTGCAGCAAACATAATCGAAAATTGATACGGCCAAGAAAACCCATCAAGCGGTTCATGAAATAATTTCGCTAATTGATGACCTATAAAAAAGAAAGGACTTTGCATTATTGCCACACCTGTAAGATACCTATTGGTAAAAGTGTTTTTACTTTTTTGTATAGAAATTGCTTGATATAAGTTACCACCTGTCACATGATAATTTGAGTCAATTTTTGAAATCCAATTAAGATTTTTTACATCTTTATATATAAATTCACTTGGTAAATACATATAATAACCAAAAGCATCCCAAGTGGTAACTATTTTTTGACTAGAATTTGAATTAATTGTAGAAAATCTCAAAGACAAAAAGCTAATCGCAATGATTATTAGAGCAATAAATGATTGTATATTTTTCAATTTTTTGAATAAAAGTATAAAAAATATCTTATTCAACTAATCCTTTGTTCTTCATTCCAAATGAAAATATAAAATACAATAAGATTTGTGGAGGTTTAATTAAATTATCGAAATCATTATTTTGAAATGCGAATGAAAAATTACTTCTAAAAAACTCAATTCATTAATCCAATTGTCAAGTGAAACTGCTCAACAAAGTTCTCACTTCGTGCTTGGTGGAATTCTGAAAGATTT
The DNA here is from genome assembly GCA_016178305.1 of Flavobacteriia bacterium. Taxonomy (GTDB): domain Bacteria; phylum Bacteroidota; class Bacteroidia; order Flavobacteriales_D; family Crocinitomicaceae; genus CAIUKX01. The sequence continues at coordinate 20,081 of JACOTM010000025.1, forward strand.
AAAATTTCACTTCGAAAAATAAAACAGTTGGAAAAACTTTACAGGTATTGTGCTCACAGTACCAAAACAATCTTTTATTATTAACCTCAGAGTTCGATTAATATTTTACACTAAGATTTTAATTAAATTTGAAAGGACAAGACGTGTTTTCGCAGGTTTAACGGGCTAAATCAAGAAGACGCAACGAAGGCTTTTCGAATTTAATTGAAAAGCATTTTGTACATTTCACCTATAAAAAGTGATTTACTTCCCAAAAGCCTCTTGAAATAGCCCGCTATTCCTTCTAGTCTTTTAGTCGTAACTCCCTATTTTAGGCGATCTGATTGCAAAATATTAATCGAGGTTATTAACCAAAAAGAGGCTACCTTTCACTGGATAGCCTCTTCAAAATTATCTATTAAATAGAGTTATTTCACAATAACTTTTTGGGTCAACATATTGTCTCCAATTTTTACTTTCACAAAATAAACACCATTTGTGTAATTTGAAGTGTTCAACTTAATGGTATGAACACCATCTTTCATTAATCCTAAATTATCTTCTTCAACTTGTTGTCCTAAAGTATTTAATACAGAATAAGAAACGTTCGCTGCTTTTGGTAAAGCGATTTTCAAATTAGCATCTCCAACAGTTGGATTTGGAAATATATTCACCGTTGCTTCTGAAAGTACTATTTGTTTCACACCAACATTTCCTCCAGAAAATTGCAAATTATCAATTAACAACTGAGATCCACCTATATTTCCTCCAGAAATTGTTACTATAATTGTATCTGGTGCAGTAGCTAAAGTGATTGGTAAGGTAAATTGTGTATAAGTAGATTTTGCAACTGTAAAAATTGAATCAACTGCATACAATGAAGTACCTGCATTTTGAAAAGAAATTTGAATACTTGCTGTATCACCATTCACTGGCGCCCATTTATAATAACCTGTAAAACTTGTAGGTGATGCAACAAATGGTTTTCCAGTAATATTTCCTGTATTTAAATCAAAATTTCCATATACTGCTAAACCAGGAATATAACTAGGACTTCCTCCTCCCATAGCCAATGAATCCGGCTGAAGTTTTAAGGCATAAGCTCCTTCTTGTGCATCTGTAGATTTAATAGCTGTTGTAAAGTTTGATGCTGCAAACATATCTGCAAAAGTAAACCAACCATTTAGATCTTCTGAAACAATATCCGTCCAAGTTTCAAAACTTGGATTTGGTATTGGAGAAGATAAAGAAGTTCCATTCGCAAAACGAATATTATCCAACATGAACCATGAACCTACTGCTGCCCCATTATTTTGTGTTTCTGAAGAAGTGAAACCTAAAATTAATGAATCAGGTGTCAAATTAAACGGGTTTATTTTTAAAGCAAAACGATTCCATGATGCTTGAGTTCCTCCTAAACGGAAAATGTTCATATCAATGATAGACCCACTGTTTTTCAATAAAACATAAATGTTTGCTGAATCTCCAGCTTGTATATTAAATTTTGCATCAAAAACGATTGAATCGGCAGATAATGTAAATGGAACTCCACCATTAGGTCCACCATTGCCTAATCCACCAAGTAATACAAATCCAAAATCAACGCCATTATTTCCTGCAACTGAATTCAGTTTTACAGAGCTTAATAAATTGGTTGCATCTGTTGATTTTTCAACTACTTGTGGCGTCGTGTTTGGGTTAGAGTATTGATCATACGAACAAAGCCAAGTTCCTGGTCGTTGAGCAATCGTGTTTGTTGTCCAAGCATTAAACCCTGAATTTGATAATTGATCTTGTGCCTTAAGACCAAAAATGGAGGTGGTTAATAAAATAGTAAGTAATGTTTTTTTCATGCGTTAGTGTTTTTTTGTATTTCTTTGTAAGCGAATATCGTAATTTTATTCTGAAATTTATTCATCTTTTTGATTTTTTTAACATTTGAGTTTATCGATTAAACATAGCATTACAAGTATTTTGAATGAATTAAACAATTTCACTCAAAACGACATTCTTGTAAATGTACTTTCAGAAAAAGTTATAAATCTTGATAAAATGAGCGATGAAGACTCTTTTATTCTACAAAATCTACCAGAATTAAATATTATCGTTCAAAAAACAGAAACGTATTATCGGGAGTCAGGAATAAAAGCAATTTGTTTAGCGGATGGAATTTTAGAGTTGAATTATAAGGGAAAAATAGTACAATCTCCAATTTTTATTACGCCCTTAGTTTATCAAAAAAACAGCATATTAAATGAATTTACTTTTGAAAAATTAGGCGATGCTCAATTTATCAATCCTTTCGTTCAAAAGTATTTACTCAACCAGTATAATTTAGTCATCCCTGATATTGATTTATTTCAAAATAAATTGGAATTATTTCAAAATTGGTTACATTCTATTCAGCTCGATATTCAAGTTAAAAAAGAGCAATATTTAGGAAATTTTCATTACCATCGTTTTCATATTATCAAAGATTTAGAAGAACTATCAACTGCAAATACGCTAAATCAAAACGTAGCACAAATAGTAGGAAATGAGGAACAAAAAACAGAATTTAAGTTGCCTTTAACCAAAAAAATTCTATTTCCTTCAGACAACAACCATCTGCAAGTTTTTAAGACTATTGCAAACGAAAATTGCGTCATTCAAGGCCCTCCTGGAACTGGAAAATCTCAAGTATTAAGTAATGTAATCGGAAAATCATTGTATGATTCAAAAGCTACATTAGTTATTTCAGAAAAGAGAGTTGCTTTAGAAGTTTTACAAAAAAAATTAGCTACCTATCAATTAGATTCATTTTTATTCATTACAACTTCAGAAACTGTTTCTCAAGATTTTTTAAAATCTCTTGAAAAAACGTGGTATGAAATAGAAAATTATATTCCAAAAAACATACAATCAATCCAACTTTCAGAGCAATATAAAGATTATTTGCAATTACAATTGGATTTATTATCCAAAAAGGAATTGATTGGCGGAGTTACTTTTGATGAATTTCAACATTTAGCTAAAAAAATAGATTTTGATACTGTAAATTATTTAAGTGATGTTCCTAAAATAACAGATTGGCAAACCTATTATTCCATTATTCAGCGTTTATACGATTCCAAATGTCACTACTTACTTCCCTATTTTAAGTTTTCTTTTGTATGTTCTCCTGCTTTTGAAAATTTAGATATTATTGCACGCGAATGGCATAAAATAATTGTAAAGTTACATGCTGTTTTCCAGATAAATACCTTGGAAGACCTTGATTTTGCGATAAAAAAGGCTTCTGTCTGTCAATTAATTACCAATGAAAGTCAGAAATTTTATTTTCCAATATTAATCCCAAATTCTAGGGAACAAAAGAAATATTATTCTTTAAAAAAGAAATATATCAAATGCCTACAATCGCTATCACGTTTAGAAAATGAGCAATTAAACTGGAAAGAATTTCCTTCTGCCAATGAAGTTAATATTCTTTTAGCACAATTGCAAAAAGGATCTTTTTTCCAAAAAAGAAAAGCCAAAAAACGAATTTCTAAATTAGCAAAATCTTCCTTTATTCATCAGGAAGAAGCATTAATTAATTGGAAAGCATATTTAGAAATTTCAACACAATTAACAATACTTCAATTTGAATTTAAAGAAATTGGGTGTACAGATTTGGAATTGGATTTTTCACTAATCGATCTTCTATTAATGCAAATCAAAGAAAATGATTGGCAAATTTATTTCAATCTTACTGTCGAAGAAAGAGACTTATTTAACCAATATCATTCTGACTTAGGAAAATTAAAATCCATTTTTAAATCCTATTTTTCCATTTCAGAGCAAGAGAATATTCATCCCATTTTCGAGCAAATTACAATTCATTTTGAAGACGCGAAACTGCAATTACAAAACATTCAATCTTTACCTGAATCGCTGTTTAAATTGCTTTCTAAAGCTCCTGATTATTCCTCTTTCGAAAAATTAATTTTTAAAGGAAATTGGGTTCAATTTGAACGGTATTTTCCAGAATTAGCAAAATTTAAACCTGAACAAATAGGTTTTAAAATTCAAGAAATTTTGAACTGCGAAAATGAAGAATATCAACAATTTGCAACAGAAATCCGCCAAAGAGTTTTTCATAAATTTCAAGAATATCATCGGATATTACAAACTTCTACCGTGAAATTGACAACGGAAGAAAAAAACTTGAAAAAACAATTGAAAAAAGGGAAATCTATTTTAGTAAAGGAATTTGCCAAAACCAGAAGTCACCCCACGATTCGAGAATTATTGCAAACCGAAGCGACTGTTTGGATTCAATTGCTAAAACCAATTTGGCTCAGCAATCCTGTACAAGTTTCTAAATGTTTTCCTTTAAATCCAAATTTATTTGATCTGGTAATATTTGATGAGGCTAGTCAAATACCTTTAGCGCATGCTTTGGGTTCAATACAACGGGCAAAACGAATTATTATAGCTGGAGATGAACAACAAATGAGTCCAAGTAATTTCTTTAAAACTGGGAATTCAGAAATTGTTGATTTATTACACCAAGCAGGGTTTTATTGGAAAACGGTTTCTTTACAACATCATTATCGAAGTCAATTCCCTGAACTGATTGAATTTTCGAACAAACATTTTTACAATCATTCTCTAATTACTTATCCTTCTGCAAATGCAGTGAAATATCCTATTCAACGACATTATTGTTCAAAGGGAATTTTTGAAGAGAATCAAAATAAAGAAGAAGCAAAAAAATAGCGCTATTAATTACTGAAAAAATTCAATTTGAAAATCCTTCCATTGGCATTGTTGCTTTTTCACAGACACAATTAAATTGTATTTGGAATCATTTGGATAACAATACCCAAAATAAACTTCAAGATTTGATTGATTTAAATCTTGCTTTTTTTAAGTCATTGGAAAATGTACAAGGTGAAGAATGTGATTTTCTATTTATTAGTTTAGGATACGCCAAAAATGAAACTGGCGATTTTCACATGCGCTTTGGTCCAATCAATCAAAAAACGGGAACAAAACGTTTGAACGTTCTATTAACACGCGCTAAAGTGTCTATTGATTTTGTATGTTCCGTTCAATCCACGGATTTCAAACTTACAACAAATGAATCTATTCGCTTACTTCAATTGTTTTTACAACAAATTGAAAACCCAAAAGCACAAATATTAAATGCTTTCCCTCATCAACTCACTCCCAGCATTAATTACACAACGAAGACTTCTACCTTTACTTCAATAACAAACACATTAAATAATGTTAATGAATTGGTTACACTTCAAAGAGTATTACAAAACAGAGGTTGGAATGTAAAATATAATTAATTCAAAATCAAATGAATCTTAAAGTCCTAAGTCATATAGTCTTAAAATCTTGAATCTTGAATCTAAAAAAAACATCAGCAATAACTACAAAATGAAAATTGCTTCTCTTTATGCTCAAAATTTTCTTCTGGATTATAAATAGACTCTAAAATTTCGGTTAATAAATCTGGAAATATTTCAACTAATTCGGCCAAGGTTTTTCCTCCTGTATTTAACTGAAAAGTTCCGTTTTGGATATTGATAAAAGAAATAATATCAACGGAATCAGGGAGTTCATTAAATTTTTGTTTATATAAAAAGGCATACATTACTAATTGCAACACGTGTTTCTTTGTCAATAAAGCTTTGATAAATTCTTCATTTGATTTCGCTCGGGGACCAATTTTTGTGTCATCCTCTCCAACTTTTCCTGATTTATAATCAATTATTCTTATTTTGCCGCCAATTGAATCTATTCGATCAATAATTCCTTTGACCGTTATTTTTTTCTTTTCACCAACTATTTCTACTTCCAATTCATGAATAAATGTCTGTTCTAAACTTTCGATAAAAACAGGTTCCGTTTGTTGCATTAAAAATTCTTTTTCTTTTAATAAAAACCTGTGTGTCAATTCATTTGCCATTTTGAAACTCAATAAATTTTTCCCTTTTGTGAAGGATTCTTTATCGTTGTTGAAATGCAACATAAATTGATCTCTTATTTTTTCTTGATAATATTCCAACATCTTATCGATATCAAATGAAGTGATTGATTTTGGGGCAATACTTTTTAAATTCCCTTCTTTATCGTGTCTCGAAAAAGGTTCATACATAAGTTCTAAAGCATTGTGTATAAACGTTCCAAATGTATTATTTTCAACTTCTTCTTCAACCTTGTCTTCTTCTCCAAATTCTAAAACGTCTTTGTAATAAAAATCTAACGGACATTGTGCAAATCGCTTTAAAAGTGAGGCCGAAGTCGATTTTTGAAACAAGGCATCTAAACGTAAAATAATTTCAGGTGACTTGGTAATTGCTATTTTTACTTTACTGCTTTTCTCTTGTGGGATTGTATAAAAACTTTTGGTAAGTTTTATATTGGGATTGATTCGACTTAATTCTAATTCTAATTGTAATAAATACCGACTTGCTTCATTGCTTCCAATCATTTCTTGTGCACTGGTATAAGTCACATACATTTTTTGGCAAGTATGCAATAATCTGTAAAAATGATGTGCAAAAAGACCTTGTTTTTCGCGAGGAGTGGGCAAACCAAAATAATTTCTCAAATCCATTGGAATCATTGATTGAATAGGGTTTGTTGGTGGCATTTTTCCTTCATTCATACCCAAACAAATTATTGTTTCAAAATCCAACAAACGAGTTTCTAACAATCCCATAATCTGTAATCCTTCAAGCGGATTTCCGTGATAAGCTATACTTTTCTGACTCCAATGTTGTTGAAACAATTTTTTGAAACTACCTAAACTCATTGCAGGCAAACCTTCTTTCACAATATTTTCAAAATCAATTAAGGCTTCATCATAGCCTTGAATGACCGCTTTTTCGAATTCAAATTCATTTGTTAGATATAATTTCCTGCTCTTTTTGTATAATAATTTCTTTCTCTTTTTGTGGAAGAATTGCTGAAATAAAAGGATGATTCCAAACTTTTTGGAGGTCTTGGAAATACATTCCTTCTGATTTAAAGCGTCTTTTATTTTCTTGAATACTGAAAATTAAATCAACCCATGACCTTAATGAAGTATTTTTTAAAGGTAATCCTAAAGTAATATTTGCTTTTCCTATTTTGTGAGGCAAGGTTTTTAGAAGAGGAACAATTAAACTTTCATCTGCCAGTAAAACCAAAGTATTTTGAATAGTACTTTCGTCCATTTGATCTAATATTGTGCCGGCAACTTTCACTTGACCTGTAAACTGAGCACATTCAATAATTTCAATTTCTTTTGGTTCTTTCGTCAAAACATCTTCCACATAAGCCAATTTTTTATCATCCAATTGATGCTTTAAATCTCTTAAAAAACGTCCTGCTTCATGACTCTCACTTTCCAAATAAAATTTATCTGCATTGATTAAGATGTGACCTCTCCCCATTTTATTTAATTGCTTCATAATGGAAGTTTCCGCAGGAGAAAGCGCATTAAATCCTGCAAACAGAAAATGTGCTTCTTTATCTTCTTTGAATACACAATCCAAATTTTCACAGACAAAGCGGTAAGCTTTCCCCATATAATGTGAATTTTCACTTGCCAATTTTTCATTAAGAGCAGTATAATACCCTGGCAATCTATCCCAAAATTCAATAAACCTTTTTTGTCCTTCGCTTAAATTTTCTGCTCCAAAACTCCAATTTTCAATTTCTTTAATGTCTGCTAGATTACCAAAAAGTTCTTTTGAATTCAATAAATACCGGTCTAATTCATCAAAATCAGACAGTAACATATTGCCCCAAGTAATAAATTCATCAAAAGAATAATCAATATTTTTTTCAGCTTTATCTAGTTGAATTTCAAATAAACGGATTAAGGCTCTTGTTTTATCAATAATTACTTTTTCAGATAATTCTCTCACCCATCTATCTATCGTTATCATTTTGGGTGCAATCAAAGGCTTTTGATAGGCTTTATATAAGGAATTGGCAATGTATTTTTTTGCTCTTTCAGAGGGTAAAACAATCGTTAAATGTTGAAGATTTAGCGCTCTATCTTTAATATATGTCGCTATTTGGTCTGTAAAATGCATTCCTTGATCTGTTAAATTATTCGATAGGTAAATTTAAGAATTAATTTACAAGAATATCTTTTTGAAATTGATAACTGCATTTATTTTATGCTTATAGTTACAACACATCAACTCAAAATTCATTACTATATTTGCATTTTTTATTAATTCTTCCTTCTCCAAAACAATGGACTTAAAAGAACTCAAACAAAAATACGCTTCTTACAATCATGTTGAATCTTCTGCGAATGAATTGCAGATTGTAGGTTCTCGTGTACATTGGAAAGGATTAGTGGGTTCTTCAAAAGCGATTTGTTCTGCTGCTTTAGCCGAGCAAGTTCCTGGTCATCATTTATTTATATTAAACGACAAGGAAGAAGCGGCCTATTTCTTGAACGATTTAGAAAGTTTCTATCCAAATGAAAATCGTGTTTTATTTTACCCTGCATCGTACCGTGTTCCTTATCAATTGGAAGAAACGGATAATGCGAATGTCGTTGCACGTGCAGAAGTATTAGAAAAGTTAAGTTCAGGTAAAAACGGTTGGATCGTAACTTATCCCGAAGCGTTATTTGAGCGTGTACCTACTAAGAAAAATCTACAAGAAAACACCTTATTAGTTCAAGTTGGAAAATCGTATTCGATAGACTTCATGAACGAATTATTGTTGGAATACCATTTCGAACGTGTTGATTTTGTTTACGAACCGGGACAATTTTCAATTCGTGGTGGTATTGTGGATGTGTTTTCTTATTCAAATGATTTTCCTTTCAGAATTGAGTTTTTTGGTGACGAAGTGGATTCGATTCGAACGTTCGATCCAAGTTCGCAGTTATCCATCAAAAAAATGGATCATTTCAACATCATTCCGAATGTACAGGGTAAAATGTCTTTTGAAGGAAATGGAACATTCTTGAGTTTTTTAGGCAAAAATGCTACCATTTGGTTATCTTCTTACAGTAAAGTTGAAAGTGTACTGGAGAAAGAATATCAGAAATCAGTTAAAATATACGACCAATTAAATTCAACGGTAAAGCATACCATTCCCAGTGAATTATACATGCACCCAACAGATTTAAAAGCTGAAATTCAGCATTATTCGACCATTGAATGCGGACCTGAATATTTCTTTAAAGCGACTTTTGAAAGACAATTTACATTTCAACCGCAACCAAGCTTTAATAAGAATTTTGAAATTCTTCGTACCGATTTAATAGCACGGAAAAAAGCTGGATTTACGAATTTAATTTTCTCCAATCAACCGAAACAAATCGATCGTTTGGATCAAATTTTCCAAGATATTGGTGGTGAAGTTGAATTTAGTCCGATGCACTTAGCTTTACATGAAGGTTTCATCGATCCAACTTTGAAAATCGTTTGCTACACGGATCATCAATTATTCGAACGTTACCATCGTTTCTGTTTAAAAGAAGGATTCCAACAAGCAAAACAAGCCTTTACTTTAAAAGAAATTTACAATCTTCAAAAAGGAGATTACATTACGCATATCGATCATGGAGTTGGTCAATTTTCTGGTTTACAAACCATTGATGTAAACGGAAAACCACAAGAAGCAATTCGTTTGTTATACAAAGATGGTGATGTACTTTATGTTGGAATTCACTCCTTGCACCGCATTTCTAAATTTACGGGTAAAGATGGTATTCCACCTAAAATGAACAAATTAGGTACACAAACATGGACTACTCTAAAAAACAAAACGAAAACGAAAATCAAGGAATTAGCCTTTGATTTAATTCAATTATATGCCAAACGTAAATCTCAACCAGGATTTGCTTTTTCGCCTGACACATACATGCAAAATGAGTTGGAAGCATCATTTATGTATGAAGATACACCCGACCAATTAAAAACAACGCAAGCCATCAAGGAAGATATGGAGTCTTCAACACCAATGGATCGTTTGATTTGTGGTGATGTAGGTTTTGGAAAAACAGAATTGGCTGTTCGAGCTGCGTTCAAAGCAGTTGCAGATAGTAAACAAGTTGCAGTATTAGTTCCAACAACGATTCTATCGATGCAGCATTATCGAAGTTTTGCAAAACGTTTGGAAGATTTTCCGTGTAAAGTCGATTATATCAACCGCTTTAAATCAGCAAAACAAACGACAGAAACGTTGAAGAAACTGGCTTCTGGCGAAATCGATATTTTAGTAGGTACACACGCCATCGTTTCCGAAAAGGTAAAATTCAAAGATTTAGGATTGATGATTATCGATGAAGAACAAAAATTTGGTGTTGCGGTAAAAGATAAATTAAAAACCATACGGGCAACAGTTGATACCTTGACATTGACTGCTACGCCTATTCCGAGAACATTACAGTTTTCGCTGATGGGTGCACGAGATTTGAGTTTAATCAACACTCCTCCTCCGAATAGACAACCTGTTCTAACAGAGATCATTCAGTTCAATGAAGAAACTATTCGTGATGCCGTTGCTTATGAAATTTCAAGAGGCGGACAAGTATTCTTCGTTCACAATCGTTTAGCCAATATCAAAGAAGTTTCGGGAATGTTACAACGACTTTGTCCTGGAATTCGAGTTGCGATTGGTCACGGACAAATGGACGGTAAAGATTTAGAAAAAATAATGATGGATTTCATCAACCATGAATACGATGTTTTGTTGGCGACAACCATCATCGAATCTGGAATTGATATTTCCAATGCAAATACTATCATCATCAACGATGCACACAACTTTGGATTGAGTGATTTACACCAATTAAGAGGTCGTGTTGGTCGTTCCAACAAAAAAGGGTTCTGTTATTTAGTCGCACCAAAATTCTCTGTGTTGACTTCCGAAGCCAGAAAACGTTTAGAAGCCTTGGTTCAATTCTCCGATTTAGGTGCAGGTTTCAACATTGCCATGAAAGATTTAGACATTCGTGGAGCTGGAAACATGTTGGGCGGTGAACAAAGTGGTTTCATTTCTGAAATTGGATTTGAGATGTATCAAAAAATCTTGAACGAAGCCATGGAAGAATTGCGTGAAGAAGAATTCAAGACTTTGTTTGAAGAAAGAAACACTGATTCAATGACTTCTTTCATTCGTGAATGCGTTTTAGAAACAGATTTGGAAGTTAGAATACCCGATGACTATGTTAACAACGTAGCCGAGCGTTTAAGTTTGTACCAAGAAATGGACAACTTAGCCAACGATGAAGCTTTGACAAAATTCACTGAATCATTAATTGATCGTTTTGGACCATTACCAAAAGAAGTGAAAGAATTGATTTTATCTTTCAAATTACGTTGGATGGCACAAGAATTAGGATTAGAGAAATTAGTCTTAAAAAGCGGAAAAATGATTGGTTACTTCATTTCAAATCCTCAATCTGTTTATTATGAATCTCCTATTTTCACTGGAGTATTAAACTATATTCAACGTGGACCAAAAGATTGCAAAATGAGTGAAGCCAACGATAAATTACGCATCATTTACGATAACGTGCAACACCTAAGAATGGCTTATGAACGCTTGGAGGAAATTAAGATGATGGTGAATGTTACGGTTGAGAAATAATTCCAATTTTTTAGGTAAATTAATTCTTAATTCTATTTGTTGAAATGAACTTTTTCACTAACTTAAAGTGAAAAAGAAGATTTTATGAGTACAAATTCACCTAAAGAAACCACCAAATTAATCAATGAAATTAAAGGGATAATAAGCCTTTCAAGAGAAAATGCTATTCGTAAAGTTGATTCAGAACGTACTTTGATGTATTGGAAAATTGGAAAGCGCATTTTTGAAGAAGAACAAGCAGGAAAAGACAGAGCAGATTATGGAAAATATGTTGTTAAATTATTAGCTGAAAAATTACAACCTGAATTTGGAAGGGGATTTAGTATTAGACAATTAGAACGATATCGTCAGTTTTATAGAGTTTTTCCAATTGCGTCCGCAGTGCGGACGCAATTGAATTGGACACAATATAAACTTTTGTTAAGCATTGAAAATAAAGATAAAAGAACTTTTTATATTGCAGAATCAGTGAAAAATAATTGGTCTTCACGTCAAATGGAAAGACAGATTAATAGTCATCTTTTTGAAAGATTGTTAATGAGTAATGACAAAGAATCAGTATTAGCTGTTGCGCTAAAAGAACAAAAACCTAAAGAAGGAAAAGAAATTATTAAAGATCCTATGATTTTGGAATTTTTAGGTTTGAAACAAGAAAGCTCTTATTATGAACAAGAATTAGAGTCTGCTATCATTTCACATCTTCAAGATTTTCTTTTAGAATTAGGAAATGGATTTTCATTTGTAGCTCGACAAAAAAGAATTCATATTGAGGGAGATGATTTTTTCATTGATTTAGTTTTCTATAATCGTATTTTAAAATGCTTTGTTATCATTGAAATTAAAACCGAAAAACTAACTCATTTACATTTAGGACAACTTCAAATGTATGTCAACTATTTTGACCGAATTGAAAAACTTGAAGATGAAAACAAGACAATTGGTATATTATTATGCGCAGACAAAAATGATGCAGTTGTAAAATTTAGTTTACCCGAAAATTCAGAGAATATTATTGCAAGCAAATACCATCTTTATTTACCAACTGAAAAACAATTATTATCTGAACTTGAAAATGAATTGAATTCTTTTATGAAAAATCTTGTAAAATGAGCGAAGTCAACGATATGTTACACATTATGGAAAGTTATACTCAGTATTTATAATAAAAATATTAATTATCAGTATGTTATAAAATAATTTAGAAATTATTATTGAAAAAATTTAGATTATAAATATTTTCCTCGTATCTTTGACCTGATTTAGGTGGTTAGGTTAGGTTGATTAAAAGAAAGCGATAGGACGCCCGTTCTATCGCTTTTTTTGATTTATTTTTATTCGCTCCCGACTGGTCGGGTTGCGAAAAGGTCTATTTTTTTGGTTTTCCGTTATTCCGCTTAATTTCTTTCCGACTGGTCGGAAGAAATTTTGAAAATTGGGAGGCTTCCGTCAAAGCCTCTACCGACTTGGTCGGTAGGCGGAAACAAATACTTTGACCCCTCTAAGTGGTTATTTTTTCTCTCTCTCTTTCACGAATTTTTTAGAATAGCTTTACAAGGATTTTTTGAATTTTTCGGCTTATTTTCTTCTCATTTTACAACCTGGAGATTCCGGTCATGTTGACCTCCTAATCCCGAAAATCATTGACCAGGTATTTTATGATTCTCCAAAAACACCTAAAACAACAACTAACATACTGATTCAAAATTAAAT
>JACOTM010000031.1 GCA_016178305.1 Flavobacteriia bacterium
TAAAGAAAATTTAATAATTGCATTTAACATAAAAAATAGTTCTAATTCTTTTAACTTTGAGTAATAAAAAGGCGCTCCTTTTTAATAAAGAATTAGACAAGTTTTGGTGGTTGCCAAATAGACGGGGTATAATAAGACCTTAAAGACTGATTATCGAAAAATATTTTTCCAGTATTGTTTTCAGCAACAAATGGTTCTAAAACAAACTTGATAGCTGGTGTTGGAAAAAAATAATTAAACGCAATTGAATAATCCGTATGTGAATGAAAAGGTAATTGTGATTCATTATCATGATCTTCATTTCCACGTTGAGAATTTGAATCATGATTATGATTTACATAATGGATGAATAAAAACTGTCCAAACGTAATGTTTTTATTTTCAGATTGATGTTCTGTAAAATGATCAAATAAAAACGGGATTTTGAATACCTCTGAAAATTCAGTAGAAGTAAACAAATAAACAAATATTAACCCTATTATTATTTTTCTTTTCACCGAGTAAAGTTATTTAATTTCATGAAGGTAAACTAAAATTTAACAAAAAATTTAATTCAACATTTTAGTGTTTAGAGTTTTCTTAACAATTTTTAATGCTTGTTTTTTATCTTTGTACTTTTAACATCTAACAATTATATTTACTTTCGCATTTCATGAGTAAAAAAGCAGAAGAATTCAATTCAAAGGGAGTTAGAACAAGTTATGTATCAACAGTCATTGGTATTTCATTGGTTTTATTTATGATCGGTTTGGTTATAGGTGGTTTTTTAGGGCTCGGAAATGTTCAAAAACAAGCTAAAGAAAGTTTACAAGTTGACCTTTTTTTCAAACCAGAATTGAATGTTTCTGACATCAAACAAATTGAACAAGAGCTAAAAACATGGGATAAATTTCATGAAGTTTTCTTTGTTTCTCCTGAAAGAGCAATTGAAGAATTTAGTGGCGAAGATCAAAATTCTGGGCAAATACTTCGAATATTTGAAGGAAAGAATCCGCTTCCTGCAACAGTTGGTTTTAAACCAAAAGAAAAATATGCCAACAAAAAAGATATGCTTCTTATTAAGGATGAACTTTTAAAAGCTTACCCCAATGAAATTGCTGAAGTGAATTACGATGAATCTAGTGTCAACTCAGTAAATTTAGGTTTTAAACAGTTTGTATTTCTTTTTCTAGCAGTTGCCATTTTGTTAATTATTATCGCGGTAGCAATGATAAACAATACGATACGATTGGCGCTTTACTCCAAAAGATTCACTATAAAAACAATGCAATTAGTAGGCGCAACTCACGCTTACATCCGTCGTCCTTTTTTACTACAATCTATACTACAAGGTATTATTTCAGCAATTATTGGAATGGCTTTAATGATGACTTTGTTTTACGCACTAAATAATGTATTGGATTCAATTGAAATAAGTTATGACTTTAACAGTTTTATATTTTTATTTGGAACTTTAATCGGTATTGGTACAGTGATTACTTTTATTTCTACTTGGATTGCGTTAAATAAATTTTTACGCATGCAATTGGATGATTTATATTAAAAATAACTATGGAAAATAAAAAAAATCTTTTTGGTTTCAGACCTGGAAATTATCGGATTTTGCTAATTGGATTAGCAATTAATATCATCGGATTTATATTAATGCTTGGAGGTGGTACTGATAATCCAGCAAATTTCGATGAGACTAAATTGTTTAGTAATATTCGAATTACCATTTCACCAATGCTTATTATTAGTGGTTATTTAGTGATTATGTACTCAATTATGCGTAAACCAAAATCTACTGTTTCTAATAAAGAAGAAGAAAAATAATAATTTATGAGTATTCTAGATGCTATCATTTTAGCTATAATTGAAGGGTTAACTGAATTTTTACCTGTTTCTTCCACTGGCCACATGATTATTGGTTCATCCGTTATGGGTATTGAATCTGATAATTTCACTAAACTTTTTACGATTGCTATACAATTAGGCGCTATCCTATCAGTAGTTGTGCTCTATTTTAAACGTTTTTTTAAATCGTTTAATTTTTACTATAAATTAATTGTAGCTTTTATTCCTGCTGCAATCATGGGACTATTGTTAAGTGATGTAATTGATAGTTTACTTGAAAATCCCTTAGCTGTTGCTATTTCTCTTTTAGTAGGTGGTATCATACTATTATTTGTTGATAAATGGTTCAGAAAACCAGTTATCAAAGAAGAAGAAGATATCGATTTCGTTACAGCATTTAAAATTGGTTTATTTCAATGTATCGCTATGATACCTGGTGTATCTCGCTCAGGTGCATCCATTGTTGGTGGTATGAGTCAAAAAATGAGCCGACAATTAGCCGCTGAGTTTTCATTTTTTCTTGCTGTTCCAACGATGTTTGCTGCAACAGGAAAAAAATTACTCGATTATTTTAACGATGGAAACACCATTAATGTCGAACAAATGAAAATTTTGGCTATTGGAAATATCGTAGCCTTTATTATCGCATTAATTGCGATTAAAAGTTTTATTGGATATTTAAATAAAAACGGATTTAAACTCTTTGGGTATTACCGCATTATTTTAGGACTAGTCTTAATCATTTTATTATTAAGCGGATACGATTTAAAAATTGTTTAAATAATTTTACACTCTTCATTAAGTGCAAAACATCAAAGAATTTTCAGAAGGCAGTACAATAATTGTTGACAAACCGTTAACATGGACGTCTTTTGATGTGGTTAATAAAATTCGTTGGAATTTAAAACAAGCACTAGGAATTAAGAAAATTAAAGTCGGTCATGCAGGCACATTAGATCCACTTGCTACAGGATTATTGATCCTATGTATTGGAAAACACACCAAACTTATCGAAGAAATTATGGGTGGTGAGAAAACTTACACAGGTACGATTTTACTAGGAAAAACAACACCCTCTTATGATTTAGAATCAGATTTTAATCACGAATTTGAAACGAATCACATCACAGAAGAAATGATGCAAGAAATATGCACCACATTTTTAGGCGAAACGCTCCAAACTCCTCCTATTTTTTCAGCAAAACAAATAGATGGGAAAAGAGCTTATGATTTAGCCAGAGCTGGAATTGAGATTGAATTAAAACCAAATAAAATACACATTTCTTCTTTTACTATCAATACCCAAAATTTTCCACAAATTGATTTTGAAATTTCTTGTTCGAAGGGCACTTATATACGCTCTATCGCAAATGATTTTGGCCAAAAATTAAATTCAGGTGGTACTTTAATAGCACTTCGAAGAACTAAATCAGGAAATTATTCAATAAATGAAGCTAAATCCGTTGAGCAATGGATAGAAATTATTCGAAAATAAAAAAACAAGAAGTAATAACCAATTGAAAATCAATAATAATAAAGGTTTCAACAATTGAAATATTAAAATCTTTTTAGAATTAATCTAAATAATTTTATAATTCTTATTTTTTTCGTAAATTCGACAAAAATGATTAGTTCATAATCACTACTTTTACTTAAGAAAAAAAAAACTCAATGGCAGAATCAATAAAAATCCTAATTGTTGATGATCACAAACTCATTGTTGAAGCATGGACAAATATCTTAAATGCAGTAAAGGATTTTACCGTATGTGGTTGCGCTGACAGTGCAGAAGATGCTTTATTTTTAGCTCACCGACATCGTCCTGATATTATTTTAATGGACATCAATTTAAAAGGAAGCTCTGGATTTGATGCCACTGAAAATATCATAAATCAATTGCCTAAAACGAAAGTTATTGCATTGTCTATTCATGATGATTTATCCGTTGTTAAAAAAATATTTTCAATTGGTGCTACAGGATATTTAACCAAAAATTCGAGTAAAAATGAATTAATTGAGTCTATTCAAAAAGTGCATGAAGGTGAAAAATATATTTGTGAAGAAATAAAAGAACGCTTTCTGAGTGCCGCAATGAATGGTAACGATGATGTAAATAAAAAAGAACTTACTTCCAAAGAAATAGAAATCGTAAAATTTATTACTAAAGGTTTAACCTCAAAAGAAATTGGTGAAATTTTACATATTTCAAATCGAACAGTTGACACTCACCGCCATAATATTCTCAAAAAATTAGAAATTCCTAATGCTGCACAATTAAGTTCGTGGGCAAAAGAAAAAGGTTATGTTTAAATAAAAGACTATTTCTTTTTCTTATAATTATTTGGATTTAATCTCAGGATTATTATCCTAATTTTTATTGCTATATACCCCTAAAATCCTTCTACGTAAATCTACTTATATCTAAAAATCTTTTTACTTATATGAAGCTGTATGTGATTGTATATTTTCAAATGTTCCGTATAATTATATAGATAAAAAAAGAGTTTCATTTTATAAATTTGATTTAAGATTTTAATTCAACATAACCAATTTATAAATCTTTAAATAATATAAAATATGAAAAATCGATATTCACTAGCAAAAATTTTCCTTCTAATAGGATTTCTAGCGATGGATCAATTCGTATCATCACAAACTGAAACAGGGAAAATTTGGATAACATTTGAAGATTTATCAATACTACCAAATAATGAAAACGGAAGAATGGTTTCAAATTCTCCAGAATTCCAAACATATATTAACCAATATAATATTACGAAGGCAACCCAAATTCTACCAGCATCTAAAAATCCTGAATTACTAAAAGTATATGAATTAGAATGTAACTGCAATCCTGTTGAATTAATTCAAACACTTAATAATAATATCAAAAGTTTAAAACGCCCTGAATTAGCTCCAGAATATGAATTACTTTACCAACCCAATGATTACAATTTAGCATTCGCTGTTGATTACGCGTTAGATATTATCAATGTAAAAAATGCTTGGGATATTACTCGAGGAGACACTTCCGTAGTAATCGCTATATCAGATGCAAATTTTGACTTAAATTCTCCTGAATTAGTCGGTAAATATAATTATGCACAACCAAATATTTCTGACCCAAATATTCACCATGGAACTGCAGTAGCCATCGAAGCAGCTGGAAATACAGATAATAATTATGGAAAAAGTTCAGTTGCATCAAAGAGCAGATTAAGACTTTATTCGATGGGATACAATGCCCTTTTAGAAGCTTGTTATGCAAATGTTGATGTTATCAATTTAAGTTGGTCTGCTGGTTGTGGCATGAGTTATTATGGTCAATCTGTTTGTGATGAATTGTATAACAATGGTGTTATTATTGTTGCTGCTGCTGGAAACGGTAGTACTTGTGGAGGTCCAAACAATTATGTGTATCCTGCTTCATTTAATCATGTGATTGCTGTTACATCTATAGGTTCAGCTAATAATCATATCCCTTTCTCTGGAGTAATTCACCAACATAATGATAAGGTTGACATTTGTGCACCGGGATACGCTGTCCCTTTAGTAGCTGCAAATGGGTGGACAACAGTTACATCTGGAACTTCTTTTGCTTCACCGATTGTTACAGGTGTTGTCGGATTAATATTAGCAGCGAATCCTTGTTTAACGGTTGATCAAGTCGAACAAATATTAAAAGAAACAGCATATAATATTGATGGATTAAATCCAACATTTGCAGGTTTACTTGGTGCTGGAAGAGTTGATGCCGCATTAGCTGTTGCAAGAGCAAAAGAAATAAACACTTTAAATTTAACAACCGAATTTAGCTTTATTTGTGAAAAGCAAGTTGGAGGAGCAACAGTGGTACCTACAAACGGAATTGCACCATTTACATATCAATGGAATAATGGCTCTACAGAAAACAACATTCATGATATTGCAAGAGGGGTATATTCTGTGATTGTTAATGACGCTTTTGGTTGTCATGCAACTGCAACTGTGGAAATTGCTGGACCTGTTGTAAATTATGATTATAGTGGAAATATTAAAGTCAATGCCAATAATTTTGAATTAGTGGATCTAAACAATGATGGAATCATAAAAATTGAGGGTGCATTAATCATAAACGAAAATGTTCAGTTTGAACTAAATAATAAAAAATTACAATTTGGGTATCTAAATGGAAATAATTTTTCGGGGATAATTATTAATAACGGGGCAACATTAGCAATTCAAAATCATACATTAATTAAAGGTATATCAACTTGTAATTCAAAATGGGATGGAATTGAAATAAAAGATAATGTTAAATATTATGCAACTAGTTTCGAAAAATCTGTTCCTTCCTATCATTCACTTCCTGGAAAATTAATAATGAACAACTCAAGTATTCACAATGCTCGTATTGCAATCAAAACGACATCCACAATTGAAAATGATAGTACGAATATATTAGGAAAATTCAATATTAGTAATTCGCTATTTTATGACAATGAAATTGGTATTTTCGCAATCTCAAATACATTTAGTAATTCAATAAAAAACACTGTTATTCAATCATTATTTGTGATTGAGGATTCATCCCTAATGAATGTCAAACATATTGAATTAAATCATGTTGAAAATATTGTATTGGTGAAAAATGGTTTTTTTGGAAATAAAAAAACACCCGTAAATGATGCCAGAGGCACCGCTGTTTCAGCCACAAATTCCTCATTGTTAATTACAGGAGATACGAATAAAGATTTAACAGAAAGCAATGTCAAAGGAAATGACTTTTACAATCTTACAAAAGGAATTGATTTTGTCGTAACTGATTTTAAAAATAAATCTATTCAAATCACTGGAAGCTACTTTAATAATGTGAGTCAAGCCATTAAAATTGATAGTTATGCAAATGGTTTGATTGCAAAAAATGAAATGTACCAACCTTCAGGTGATGCTAACCAACAAAGTTTTGGTATTTATATCGGTGATCACAATCAACTTATTATTACTGAAAATACCATTACAACTCAATTTAAAGAGCAGCAAAACTTATATGGGATTATTCTAAACAATACGAATGAAAACATGGTCAATATTTATAAAAATGGTTTCAAAGGAAACTTTACAGCTGCAAATTATTTTGATGGTGATAATTTAAAAACTAGTATTGATTGCAATACTTACAATGGAGAATCAACTTTCGATTGGTATATTAATTCTGGAAAATTAAAAAACCAAGACGGTGTCAACGCCGAAGGCTTATCTGTTGTATATAAAAACACTTTTTCAGAATGTAACGCAAAAAATTCTCAGATTAATATCAATCCAAATGCTGAAAGTTTAATATATCAGACAACATCTGAATACATGCCTTCTTGCACAAGTGCTGGTGTTGAAAAAGCTTTAATTTTACAAAACATTCAACAAAATACATGTAAAAGTCTTTTCGAAAAAGATAGCATCGCAACAATTGATAATCCAGTAAAAAATAATAGCTCAGATGACTCAACATATACTTCCTTATTCCCCAATCCTTCTATTGGTTATACCTTAGTAAATTGGAATGGTGTTAATATTGATAAAATTGAAGTATTCAATACAATTGGTGAATTATTGTTACATAAAAATGTTCAAGGACAACAAGGAACTCAAACTATTAACAATCTTGCTGCAGGAACATATTTTGTTAAACTTTCTTATGAAGACAAGTTACTTTTAACAGAAAAATTAATTGTAAATTATTAATTATATAGATAATAACCATACATTTGCACTCTTCAATAATTAGAGTAATTTTGATTTAACTTACTATTTATAACAAAACCTTTCTTTCAATAAAATGGATAAGAATTGCGCAGTCATCGTTGAAGACTATAAATTAATAGCTCAGGCTTGGGCACGAATTTTGGAAAAATCACAACTTTTTTCTGATGTTCATTTGTTTTTCGATGCTGAAGGACTTGAACAAAATATTGAAAAATTAAATCCAGAAATTATATTAATGGATGTGAATTTACCGAACTCTAAAAATGGAATCGAAATAACTAAAAAATTATTAGCTAAAAATCCGAATCTAAAAATAATTATACTCACAATGCATAATGAACCGATTTTTGTACAAAAAGCGATAGATGCTGGTGCAAAAGGATTTGTTACTAAAAATTCCCCTCTAATTGAAATTAGCACAGCCATTGAAAATGTGTTAGCAAACAAACAATACATTTGCAATGAAATTACCAATGCTGAATAATTTTTTCATTTGAAATTCGTCTGTCTAATTTTTCAAAAAAATATAACTTTTAGAATCTAATTTCTCAATTTATACTTATTTTTCCAGTTCAAAAATTATTGAATGATAAAATGAGTACAACTGCATCTGTATATTTAAATTTTAAAGGGAATTGCAAAGAAGCAATGATTTTCTATCAATCTTGCTTCGGCGGAAAATTGGAAATCCAATCGATTGTAGGCTCTCCAATGGAACATTATTGTACCATCCATTCAAATGAAGATGTTTTGCATTCCTCTCTTACGAATGCGCAATTCATGTTAATGGCTTCTGATATGTATTTAGGAGAATTAATTACAGGAAATAATTTTTCTGTTTTCATCAATTGCTCAAGCGAAGAAGAAATAACTTCTTTTTTTTCTAAAATTGCTGTAGGAGGAACAATTATCGACTCCTTAAAAACTCAATTTTGGGGTGCTATTTTTGGGGTGGTTACTGATAAATTTGGCATCCGATGGTCTTTTAATTACGAACTTCCAAAATAAATTATAAATGAATCAAGAAAATGCAAATAACTCAATCACACCTTTCTTGTGGTTTAACGATAATTTAGAACAAGCACTGGCTTTTTACAAATCAATCTTTAAAGATTTTGAAATTCAATCCTTGCAGAGCATGGGAGAAGGAGAGCAGAAAAAAGTTTTTGGCGCTTCATTTTGCATCAACAAGCAAAATTTTCACGCAATAAATGCTGGTCCAATGTACTCTTTTAACCCTTCTATCTCCTTTTTTGTTGCCTGTGATAATCAGTTGGAAATTGATTATTATTGGGAAAAATTTTTAGATGGTGGTCAGGAATTAATGTGTGGATGGATTACAGATAAATTTGGCCTTACTTGGCAAATTGTCCCTTCCATGTTAGGAAATTTCATTCGCTATCCCGAAGGTATGACTGCAATGAGAAAAATGAAAAAATTAGAAATCGAAACGTTAAAAAAAGCAACTGAAAAATATAACTAAAAATTTATGCACCAAGGAAAAATTACAGTAAAAGTCGTTCTTAACTCTTCATTAGAAAAAGTTTGGAACGCCATGATTTCACCAGAACACATAACTCAATGGAGTTTTGCAAGTGAAGATTGGCATGTTCCAAAAGCTTCAAATGATTTACGAGTAGGAGGGAAATTCAATACACGCATGGAAGCCAAAGACCAAAGTTTTGGTTTTGATTTTGAAGGAGAATATACTTTTGTTGAACTTCACAAACGATATGATTATATTCTGGAAGACAAGCGAAAAGTGACCGTTCTTTTCGAAGAAAAAGATAGATTTGTGACCGTAACTGAAATCTTTGATCCAGAAAATCAAAATCCGATTGAAATGCAAGAACAAGGCTGGCAAATGATTTTGGAAAATTTTAAAAAATACGTAGAAACATTATAGGGGGTAATTAGACTTTAGGACTTCAAGATTCAAGAATTTAAGAATTTAAGAATTTAAGATTTTAGATAAACTTTTAATACAAAAATTAAAAAATGGCTTCATTAAACACATATTTAAATTTTCTTGGGAACACAGAAGAGGTTTTCAATTTTTATAAATCGGTATTCGGCGGGGAATTTACCCTGATGCAACGTTTTAGCGACACTCCAGAAGTTGCTGCTAATTTACCTGAAGAGGATAAACACAAAATCATGCATGTAAGTTTACCAATTGGAAAACACAGTACATTAATGGGAACTGACGCCTTAGAGTCTGCTGGACATTCATTAACTTTTGGGAACAACTTCAGTATATCCATCACGGCTGATACAAAAGAGGAAGCTGATAGAATTTTCAAACAATTAGCAGAAGAAGGTGAAATCAAAATGCCTTTGGAAATGGCTTTTTGGGGTGAATATTTCGGAATGCTAACCGACAAATACAATGTCCAATGGATGATGAGTTTTAAATAAATATTGGAATTAGAGATTTCATTATTTTAAGACGATACCCATTCGACGAAGAAAATGAAATCAAAAATTGAATCATTCTCATAGTTGGTATGCGATTAATCGCATACCAACTATGAGAATGATTACATACCAACTATGAGACTGGATTTATTCTTATACTAGCAATTAGCCAGCTAAAGCAGGTTAATAATATGCTGATAAAACACTTGAATTAAATGAAATTAGCTTCTTTTTATTATTTATTAAATATATTTTTAAGCTTTCACCTTTATTTTTTTTCAGATTTAAGACATCTATAAAATAAAAATTATGACCTTTTGCATTAAAATTTGCATACATTAAAACCGAATTATATTGAGAGACGGAAGAAATAATTATTTCAACATCCGAACTATAATGATATTTTTCCAAAGATATTTCTAACAATATATTCTGCTGAATTTTTTCCAATGACAATTCAGAAATTTCAACAATTTGATTTATATTATTTATTTTTTGGCTATTCTTAGTAAGCAAATGTTGTTGTAAACTTTTCCTTCGATTTTTATGAATAAACTCCATCAAAGGAATATTATCACTAATAATATATTGAGGTTGAATATTTCTAAGTCTTTTAATTTCATCAAATGTATTAAGCGTCCAGACACCAACGGTATTTTTATTTAACTTCATAAGTGATTTATTCGCAATAGATATCGAATAATTGTCTTTCTTCTGAATTTCCAACGAAGGAATATTTTCATTATCGTTGATTACTAAAAAAGTATGAAATGTGCTAAATTTTCTTAAAAACGAATAATCATTAAGTGGGCCAACTTCTGCCACTAGCTGAATTCCAGGATTATTTTTCCGAAAAGAATTAAAGCACTTAGATAAATAAATTAAAAAATCATCTCTACTGGAAAATAATTGAGGGGCAAATTCTGAAAATAACAACTTCAAATCCAAAACCAACGTTTTAGATTGGTATTCATATTTCTTCAAAAGATTCGATAATTCTATCAAAGTAATCATTTGGGAATTATACAATTTCTTATTAAGACTTACAATCTGTTTATCCGTTAATTTTGAAATAATTAAAGCTTCATCATGAACGTTTTTTATTTCGTAATCATGAATTATCCAAAGCGTTTTATCAGCACTCATTTGAATATCAATTTCACAACCATCTAATTTTTGAAAGGAATTATGAATCGCAGCAAATGAATTTTCAATCAAATGGAAATTACAAAACTGTCCGATTGGACCACTTCCTTTGTGTCCCAACAATTTAACATTTGAATTGAAATTAAAATGAATGACATTTGTATTGGAATGATCACAAGCATAAGTACAATAAAATACAACTACGTAAGATAATTGTATTAATAACTTTCTTAGAAACTGCCTAAATAGTTTTTTTTGTGACATTGAATTTTCTTAGGAAAAAGAGCGCTGTATAAAAAAAAAAGTGAGATCACTTTCGCGTCTCACTTTTTTTGCTCCCTCTCCTGGGCTCGAACCAGGGACCCTCTGATTAACAGTCAGATGCTCTAACCAACTGAGCTAAGAAGGAATTTGCGTCATTTCTGATTAGCGATTGCAAAGTTATACAAAGAATTCAAATCTCAAACATTTTTAAGAAAAAAAATGAAACTTTTTTTTGAACTTTTATTTATCTTTTTGAAAATCAATCAAAAATCACTTTCATCGATTGTAAATTCATCCAATGAAGAATCAAAATTCTCATCATTTCCAGTACAAGAATCACTTTCAAATATATCATCGAGAATAAATCCATCACTTTTAACCGCTTTTAAGACATTCGTTTTAGAAATATTTAATCGTATTTCCGTTCGAATAGAGCCATCTTCTTGTTGATAAGCTTTGGCATAGGGCGTTCCTTCCAATTCAACAAGAGCACCTTTTTTCAAAAAATCCAATATTCTCAAATTAACACCTTCCCTTTTCCAAATTGTACAATTAATCCAAGTTGTTTTGGTTTTAGTTTCACCTGTTCGTTTATCTTTCCAATTTTTGTTATGAGCTACTGGAAAATTAATCGCAATCACACCTCTTTCCATGGTTTTAACAATTGCATCCTTACCAATGTTTCCAATTAATCTTGTTTCAAATACTGTAGCCATAGTTGCATGATTTATTTTTGTGAAAATAAAAAATTGAATCGACACGGCAAAACAAATTCAGTATCAAAAACTAAATTTAATCGAATAGAGGTTACTATATTTTTAATAAATGTATCTTTGTGTTTCATTAAACAAGAAATGAAAGTTACAGATCACATTAAGCAAGCAAAAGAAACATTGTTTTCATTTGAAATACTCCCTCCATTAAAAGGAAAAAGTATTCAATCTATCTATGATGGTATAGATCCGTTAATGGAATTTAAACCCAAATTTATAAATGTAACCTATCATCGGGAAGAGTATATTTACAAGGAACGGGAAAAAGGACTTTTAGAAAAAATAGCTATTCGTAAAAGACCGGGTACCGTTGGAATTTGTGCTGCTATAATGAATAAATACAATGTTGATGCAATACCTCATTTAATTTGCGGTGGTTTCAGCCGAGAAGAAACTGAAAATGCTTTAATTGATTTACAGTTTTTAGGTATTGATAATGTATTAGCATTAAGGGGAGATTCCATAAAAACAGAATCAAATTTCAAACCTCATACAGATGGGCATGAATTCGCTGTTGATTTGATAAACCAAATTACAGGAATGAATGAGGGAAAGTATATCATGAATGATGTTCAATTGGAACCAACCGATTTTTGTATCGGCACTGCGGGTTATCCTGAAAAACATTTTGAAGCAATGAATCTATCAACTGATTTGCAATATTTAAAAGCAAAAATAGATGCTGGAGCAGATTATATCGTAACACAAATGTTTTTTGACAATAAAAAATATTTTGATTTTGTAGATGCTTGTAGAAATATTGGTATTACTGTTCCTATAATTCCAGGATTAAAACCTTTAAAATCATTAAATCACATCTCTTTTTTACCCAAGTTTTTTCACATTGATTATCCAGAAGATTTGTCCAAAGAATTAATAAAATGCAAAACAAATAAAGAGGTTGAAGAATTGGGAATCGAATGGGGAATTCAACAATCGAAAGAATTAAAAGCTGCAAATGTTCCTTGCATCCATTATTACACCATGTCAAATTCACAATGCGTTCGCTCAATAGCTGGGTCAATCTTTTAATATTATGAAGAAAATTATATTTGTTTTATTTGCATTTTTAACATTCTCATCAAATGCTCAGACAGAAAACATCCATCTTACAAATGCTCTCGTAGTTGGACAGTTAGACAAGTCTGATGACCGCTATTTAATAGAAGCTGCTTTAACAGAATTATTAACAAATTCAGGCATTAAAGCAACTCCTTCAATTAATATCTTAAAAGTAGGAAATGACTCTAAAATTTTGGCGTCTGATTCAATTCAAAACATTTTAAAAGCAAAAGGATTCGATACCTATATTCTTGTTTCTGTAAGAGGTTTTGATAAACGATTTAAATTAGCAAAAAAACAGGGAACTTTGCTAGAATTATTATCTGAAGGACATTTGTTTCCAATTTATAGAGACGAAGCAGCATCTGTAAGTTTTGAATTTTTCTTTTATCGAAATGGTGTTTTTGTAGGTACTGATTTGGTGAAATGCGGCAATATTAGTTCAAAGGAAACAGTTATTAAACGCTTTAAAAAGAAAATACGTAAATGCATAATTAGAAAGTGGAAATAAATGAATAATCTATAAAACATGAAAAAACAAACAGCTATATTTTTCTATGTTTTAGGATTTTATGTAATTCTTCAATTCACTTGGTGGGGTTATCATTTGGTTGATTTAACTACCGAGATTGAACCTGAGAAAACGAATTTATCAAAAAAAATCTTTATGATTTTTAGCGAAGGAATGGTTTTCTTTTTAATTCTAATGTTTGGACTATGGAAAATTCGAAGCGCTATTCGTAAAGAACTGCTTTTATCTCAAAAACAAAACAATTTTTTATTATCCGTAACACATGAATTAAAAACACCACTTGCTGCAAACAAATTATATTTGCAAACGATACTAAAACGAAATTTAGAGTTAGAGAAACGAAATGATTTATTAGAGAAAGCTATTTCTGAAAATCAAAGATTAGAGGCAATGATTGACAATATTTTAAACGCTTCTAGACTTGAAAATCAAGTATTTGTAATTCACAAGGAAATCATCAATCTTTCTCAGTTGATAAGAAATATCTGTGAGCGATATAATAAATATTTGCAATTAGACATCATACAGGTCCAAAATGATGAAAACATATACATCGAAGGAGATTTGTTTATGATGGAAACTATTCTCAATAACTTAGTTGAAAATTCATTGAAATATGCAGGAAAAATAAATCCAATTACAATTTATGCTGAAAAAAATGAATTAGGTCGGCTTTTAATTGGAGTCAAAGATTTAGGGGGAGGTGTTCCGTTGGAATTTAGAAAAGAAATTTTTAACAAATTTACTCGTTTGGGTAATGAAGATACCAGAACCCAAAAAGGTACAGGTTTAGGACTCTTTATTGTTGCTGAATTTGTACGTATTCAAAATGGAAAAATAATATATAAAGATAATAAACCTTCAGGAGCAAATTTTGAAATAACATTTTAGAAGATGACAAATAATTTTGGATTAATCATATTAGATGGATGGGGAATTGGAGATAAATCAAAATCCGATGCTGTCTATAACGCCAATACGCCATATATGGACTATATAATGGCAAATTATCCTCATGCAAAACTGCTTACAAGTGGCGAAAATGTTGGTTTACCAGATGGGCAAATGGGAAATTCAGAAGTAGGTCACATGAATATTGGAGCTGGAAGAATCGTGTATCAAGAATTAACGCGAATCAATAAAGCAATAAGAGAAGGTGATTTCTTTGAAAATCCAGTTTTATTAGATGCAATCAAGCAAGCCAAAGAAAACAATGTTGCGCTTCATTTAATAGGCTTAGTCTCTAAAGGTGGTGTGCACAGTTCTCAGGAACACATTTACGCCCTTTGTAAATTAGCTCATAAAAACGGACTTAAAAACGTTTACATTCATGCTTTTACAGATGGTCGGGATTGTGATCCTAAAAGTGGTTTAGCTTTTATTGATGAATTAGAAGCCGAAATTTCAAAAACCACAGGTAAAATTGCTTCAATCATTGGACGATATTATGCAATGGATAGAGATAATCGTTGGGAAAGAATACAAAAAGCTTATGAATTATTAGTCAATGCAAATGGTAAAAAATACAATACAGCACATGAAGCTATCATAGAATCGTATGCAAATTCAATTACGGATGAATTTATAGAACCTACTGTTATTTGTGAAGACAATAAACCAATAGCGACAATTAAAGAAAATGATGTTGTTATTTCTTTTAATTTTAGAACAGACAGACCGCGTGAAATTTCAATAGCATTAACACAAAAAGATTTCCCAGAATACAAGATGCATCAATTGAATCTAAATTATTACACCATGACTAATTATGATTCAACTTTTGAAAATATTAAAGTTATTTATGAAAAAGATAATTTGAAATATACCTTAGGGGAAGTATTATCAAAACTGGAAAGAACACAAGTTAGAATTGCTGAAACAGAGAAATATCCTCATGTAACTTTTTTCTTTAATGGAGGCCGAGAAGAAAATTTCATCAATGAAGATCGAATATTAGTAAACTCTCCAAAAGTTGCGACTTATGATTTACAACCCGAGATGAGCGCAATTGAAGTGAAAGATAAAATTGTTAAATACATCGAAAAAGTAACTCCTAATTTCATCTGTTTAAACTTCGCAAACCCTGATATGGTTGGGCATACCGGTGTATATGATGCCATAGTAAAAGCTGTAGAAACTGTGGATTCTTGCTTGAAAGAAGTTGTTGAAACAGGTCTGAAAAAAGATTATGAATTTTTAATTATTGCAGATCATGGAAATGCCGATTTTGCGCTAAATGCTGATGGCACACCAAATACAGCGCATTCATTAAATCCCGTTCCAGCGATATTAATTAGTAAAGAAAAAGGCTTAACAATCAAAGACGGAATATTAGCCGATGTTGCTCCAACAATCCTCAGAAGAATGGGGATTTCTTCACCAATGGAAATGACTGGAACATCATTGGTTTAAAAAATTGGAATCTAAAAACGCTTTGGTTAAACTAGAATAAAATTCCAGTTTAACCAAAGCTAAATAAAGGGTCACATAAAACCCATGAAAGAATAACAAACTTTTTCAAAAGGTATTTGGAAATGAACTAACTATTCTGAAATTTTTCAGATTTCATTTTAAATTTTGATTGAACAATTTCTTGAAAAATTTTACGTTTGTATTTAGCTTCAGTCCAAGACAATAAATCAAAATAATCCAAAGACACAGCATTATTCGTATCTTTATAAATCTCTTTTAATTCGGAATGAATTTCTTCCCAAAAGAATTCTTTTTCAAATATATCCTTTGATTTTCTGAGCTTCGACACAAATGTTAAAAATGCTTTTTCAGGTTCAAACAAACGATTGCGTGATTTCAAAAAGCGTAACGTGTTTTTAATCGTATAATTAAGCAAATCATAATTGTTTAATTCGATATGTACCAAAACACTTAAAATTTGAGTGTAAGCAAATACATCTTCCTTTTGATCCAAAGACTTATTATTCAGAATAATATTAATCCATTTCAAAGCTGAAGAATATTCAGCAATGCTAAGATATGTCACCGCAATTTTATATTGTAAATATATTTTTCTTTGTATCGTAATTTTTTCATCATAAGTTATCAAACCTGACTTTATTTTACCGATTAGTTTTGAAGCTTCTTGAAATTCCCCATGTTGTAGAAGCATATTTATCTCCAAACTACTGATACTCGAAAATAACTTAATTTGAATATCCTCGTTATTATCCGAATCAAGTTTATGAGGTAATTCTTTCAACTTATGAAATAATTGAATAGAATCTTTTCTAAAACCTATTTTATCACTTACGAAAATAGCATTCGTTAAGATTGAAAAATACTTGTTTGAATGATTTTTTATATACACTTCATTACTTTCAAAATACGTAATATTTTCAATTAAATGTTTGTAACAATTTTCAAGATCATTTACGGCAAAATAATAAGCACTGTAGATATGATGAAATAAATAATGAGTTTCAAAATACCAATTATCATGATCCAAAGTAGCAGCTAATTCATCAATAATATTTTTAAAATCTTGAATATCTAATTGAGACCTGGAACTACCTTTGTTAGATAATAAATAAAATAATTGACTTTTAATATTCCACAGTTTATCATATAACAAACTTTGATTGTGGTAATTTATATCTGTTGAATACATCAAATCTATTTCATCTTTTGAAATTTCAGTGTAAGATGTATTTTCATATATTTTTTTTTGTTTATTCTTTATGATCAATAAAACATTAAATAAGTTTTTCTTTTCTGCTAATTTTTCGGCGCTCCTTAATATGGTTTTCGATTGCTCATACAACGATTTATCGTATAAAATATCAGCACTGTGAATCATTTTGTATAACTGTGATTCAATAGATGTTGTATTATGAAATGAATCCAGAGCATTTAAAATATGATCGTACAAACGTTTTTTTGTAATCGAAAATTTATTTAAAAAAGGTTCTCCTTTAAACTTCTCAAAAATTAAATTTTCATCATATTCTAGCTGCTTTTCAATAAAATCAAATAAAATTACATAATTGTTCTCTTCACCGATTGTGTGCCGACTTGCTAGTAATTTAAAATATCTTTTTTCTGATTTCGATAAGGACTTTATCAGTTCAAATAGGGATTCTTTTACTTTTTTAGACATGTATAATATCAATTAGGTATTTAACAATTAAAACGAATATAAACATTCAATTTATTGTTTTTACATTGATATTTTGAAATGTATAAATTATTGAGTTACGTGTAATTTTAAGGCAAAAAAAAGCTCGATAAAATCGAGCCTTTCAATATCATAAAAAGGTAAAATTAATTTCTACCGTTACTTTCATTAGAAGAATTATTCTTTTTTGGATCAACAAAACCGCTTCCATCATTATCATCACCAATAACTCCATCGTTTAAATCAACTCCTGTAGAAGTTGTTCTCATTTCATATCTGAAATCTTGGCTATCATTGTTGTTTGGTACAATAACTTCTTTACGACAAGAAGCAAGTGTTACAACTGATAAAGCAAATAATATGTAATTAATCTTTTTCATTTTACTAATATTCTTAAACCAAAGATATACAATCAATTCTAATTATCCAAATTTTTAAAAGGAATTTTTAGTAAAACGCGTGTTCCATTGATTAAACGGTTATTTTCTTTGATTTGAAATGGTCCAATAAGTTCAAAACTTTGGTGAGAAAGTTTTTTAATTAAATCGATTCTCTTTGAAGTAATTTCCATTCCTTGCGATTTATGGTCTCCATTTTCAGTACTTTTTTGAGTTAAACTATTTTCTATTCCAATTCCGTTATCATCAATCTGAATTGTTAAAATATTCTCATCAGCACTTACTCCAATTGTAATTTTACCTTTTTGTGTTTCATTTGGTAATATCCCATGAATAATACTGTTTTCGATAAATGGTTGAAGCAACATCGAAGGAACTTTAATGGATTCAGTATCTATCTCGTCATCAACATGAATTTCATAATCAAATCGATCTTTAAAACGCATTGCTTCAAGTGACAAATACAACTCCAATCCTTCCAATTCTTGATTCAGCGTAATCATGCTTCCCTCCTCTACTGTCGAATCTAAGTTTTTTCGAATTAATTTCGCAAAATTTGTCAAATACCGATTCGCAGATAAACGATCTTGTGAATTGATAAAATATTGAATTGAATTCAATGAATTAAAAATAAAATGACGATTCATACTTGCATTTAAAGACTTCTGTTCTAAAGCCATTAATCGTGATTTATACTCTAATGTTTCATTGTAGTTCTTCTGTCTTTCTCTTTTAATTTTCAATTTAACTAAAAGCGCTATGATTGCCAAAATAACAATCAAAATAAACACACTAAACCACCATGTTTTGTAAAAAGGAGAATTGATTACTAAAGGCAAAACAATTTCGTTCGAATATAATTTTTTTCCAATAACGGCCTTAAAATGCAAAACATAATCTCCTGCCGGCAAACTACTAAATGTTAACATCGAGTTTTTAGTTGGCAAAGACCATTTTTCATCTAAACCTTCAATCCAATACTGATATTGCAGCTCTTCGTGATTGTTCATCGTAATTCCATCCAACTGAAAAGAGAGGTTATTTTTATTAAAAGGCAAATTTAAATCTACAGGCAATCCATTAATATTCAAATCTTTAGAATACTTAGTATAAGCAACCGCTTGATGATTGATTAATATAGAAGAAATATTTAATGTTGGCTTTATTTTGTTTGAAATTGAATTTTCCAAATCATAAACTGCTGTTCCTGAAACAGTACCAAACCATAATCTGTTTTGCTTATCAATAAAACTCGAATTAATAATACATTCAACATCAACCAATCCTTCTTTTTTGGAAATATGTTTTACATCATTATTACTCGTATCTACTATAAATAAACCATTATTAGTACCTATTATTAGTTTTCCATTTTTAATATTCAAGAAAATAATAAAATTAGAGGATGGTACTGATGAAATAAAAACTCTCTTTATTTTATTGTTTTCCATTTTAAAAAGACCTTCTTCCGTTCCTACCCACAAGACTCCTCCATCTTTTTCTAGACAATAAACCGTGGTCTGAATTTTAGAATTAAAAATAAACTTACCTTTTTCATATAAAAACAATCCCTTATCTGTACCACAATATAATTTACCATCCATTAAAGTCAAAGCTCTTACAGGACCAATATCAATATTCGAAAGATTTGATAATTTATTAATTTTTCCTTTATTATAAAATGAAACCCCATCATAAGCTCCTATATACATTTGATGATTATTGATTCTATAAAGCGTATTTACCTTTGAACCAAAAATCTCAGATTTATCATTCATGATCTTCATCAATCCTGTTTCCGTTCCAAACCAATGCGCATTATCCACATTTAACGCTGAAGTCCAAATGCAAGAACTCTTTGATTTTACAGGAATGATTTCTCCTTTTTTATTCAATATAAAAATCCCTTTATCGTAGGATGATAACCAAATATTTTCATTTTTATCTTGCTTGATATTAGTAACTAAATCAGATAAAAAGCCGTTCGATTGATTATAAAATTTAATATTGTGAGAAGGATAACTTATTAAACCTTTTCCATACGATCCAAGCCAAATACCACCATTTTTATCTTCATAAACGTAACTAATATCCCAAGTTGGTAAGCCCGATTTTTCATCTAATAATTCTAATTTATTATCTTCAGTTTTTTTGATTAAACCTATCGTACTGATTATCCATTTATTTCCTTTTGAATCAATAAAAATTTTTGAAAACTCATTGGAATGAAAAGGGATATATATATATTTCAGCTTCCATTTTATTAAATCAAACTCAAAATAGCCACTAGAAGAAGATGTAATTAATGCTTTATTATTCGATATTTTAAAATCGGATATTGCTCCTTCTTTGATATCAATTATTTTTTTAAAAGATGAAATATTTTTTGTTCTATATATAAATGATTTGTTTGTGACATATAAAAAATCCTTATCTATGAAGATATTTTCAATGTATTGTGAATCATTTTTATCAATATTAATCTTAACTAAATTTTTATCCGACAATTGAAATAAACCTGCTCCTTTAGTCGAAATAATAATTTTATTTCGAAACAGCAAAATATTCGAAACAACAATATCATTTTCGTTTTTTGCTAAACGCCATTTTTGAATTTTACCTTTATATATTTTTGAAATTCCTCCTTCATGTCCAACCCAAATCGCTCCATTTAGATAGGATAAAAAAGTAACCCGATTATTCAAAAGTCCATCCACTGATGAAAAAGTCACAAAATCTTTTCCATTATACCGGGCTAATCCACCTAAAGTTCCAACCCACAAATAATTATTCTGATCTTGAACTATTGATGTTACCTGAGATTGGGGCAATCCTTCATTGGTACTATAAGTAACAAAAGAAGTTTTTTGAGAAAAAGCTATCCCTATAAAAGAAATAAAGAAAATGAATGCGAAATACTTCATCTATGCGTCTTTCAATAGTCTTACAAAATCTGCAACTCTATTTCGAGCAATTGGAATATTTAAACCACCTTTTAACACGGCAAAATGTCCATCTTCATGTACATATTCAGTTAAGCGATTCAGATTAATAATATGTGATTTATGAACCCTGAAAAATTTAGCCGGATCTAATAAATTTTCATAGATTTTTAATGTTCGTGTATCTAAATACCGCGTTCCATCTTCAAAATAAATAGTCGTACAATTACCGCTAGCTTCTAAATGTGTAATTGTATCATCTTCTACTATTTTCAATCCTTTTGTATGACTTATTGCAATCCTATTGTTTGGTTTATTCCGAACAATCGTATCTGAAAGATTTCTCATTGCACCAAAATAGGTTGGATAATTTTGTGGATTTTCTGAAAATATTTTCTTTGTTTCGACTAATTTATCAACAGAAATACGCAGCTCATCAATATCAATTGGCTTCAATAAATAATAAGCTGCATTGGCATTAAAAGCTTTGATTGCAAAATCTTTGAAAGCAGTCACAAAAACAACTAAAAAATCTTTTTCATCAATTTCATCCAGTAAATCAAACCCTTCTGTTCCCGAAGGCATACGTATATCTAGAAACACAACATCTGGCTTCGAGGTTTCAATAATTGCTTTTGCTTGATCTTTTCTAGAAGCTTCACCAATTACTTCAATCTCAGGACAAAATTCTTCCAATAATAAAATTAAATTTTTTCTTGCAAACTCTTCATCGTCAACTACTAAGGCTCTTAATTTCATATAGATATTCGTTTTAGTTTTTTTCTTATTTCGTTTTATTGTATCTAATGTAGGATAATTATTTTAGTATTCTTGCAATTCTATTACAGTTAAAATTAGTTAATTTTCTGTTAAAAACGAATAACTAACGTTTAAATCAATTATCAGTACATTTAAAATGTTTTCAAAAAATTGTATTTAAATCTCCATTACTTTAGCAATATAGATTTTAAAATATAAAGATATGGAAACAAATTTACTTAACAATTCTAGCATCGATTGGATTTTTAATGACAATGGAAATTAACATACTACCGAAGTCATTTAAAAATTGATTTCGAAGTGCTCATTTTCTTTTACAAATCTGCTAATCAAATTGATAACCTTGGAGGGGTTTTCAAAATGAGACATGTGACCAACATTTAAAATAATTTCAAATGCAACAGCCAAACTGCCTAATTCTGATTGCATTAATTTCAAAAGAACTATTTGATCTAATTCACCTTGAATGATCAAAAAATCACTGGGTGAATTAGTCAAATGTTCTGTAAAATTTCTTCTAGTACTCATTGCCAAAGAAGCATACGCAATTGAAAATGAATCAAGGACTAAAGCTTCATTTAATAATGATTGAATTTCATTTTGATATTTCTCTTGATTGTGATACAAATTCGGAATCGCTTCTTTTAAGAACAAATTTTTATTTTTTATAACAACATCTGCCACTCTAATTCTATCTTTCTTTTTTTGCTCACTATCTTCCCAAAAATTAGAATTTAATAAAATTACCTTTTTACACCGAATGTCTTTCGATTTCATTTCCAACGCAACATAACCACCCATAGAATGTCCAACAAGGATGTATGACTTAATATTTAAAGCATCCAACAATCGAAGAACTTCATGCGCCATAAATTCCATAGATGGTTTTTCGTGGTTATCCTCATTTTTTGACAAACCATGTCCAGGCAAATCTATTAACAAGGAGTGAAATTTTTCTTCCCATAAAAAAAGTCTATCCCACATAGAAATAGACTCTAAAAAACCGTGTAGAAAAACAACTGTTTGCCCTTTTCCTATACTTTTATAGTTTAATAATTGAGACATTCAAATACATTAAGCATTCATTAATTCTTCAATTTCATCAGCCTCTAAAGGAATATCTTTCATTAAATTAAAAGGAGAGCCTGAAGCTTGGATTACAACATCATCCTCCAAACGAATCCCTAACTCCTCTTCAGGAATATAAATACCTGGCTCACAAGTAAAAACCATACCTGCTTGAATTGGTTCATTCCAAATTCCAACATCATGCGTGTCTAACCCGATAAAATGTGAAGTTCCGTGCATAAAATATTTTTTATACGCTGGCCAATCCGAATTTTGGTTTGCAATATCTGTTTGTGAAATTAATCCTAACTGCACTAACTGATCTTGCATAATCAACCCTACTTCCTTATGATATTCATTCATCAATGTCCCTGCAACCAACATTTTTTCAGCTTCCTTTTTCACATGTAAAACGGCATTATAAACTGCTTTTTGACGCTCAGTAAAACGTCCATTTACAGGGATACATCTTGTTAAATCAGA
>JACOTM010000032.1 GCA_016178305.1 Flavobacteriia bacterium
TACACAACTTTCCTCAGTTGGGAATCGATCTTTAAACTCTATTAATCTCATAAATTCTGAATTATTAGGCAAAATTATGAGCGATAAGCGTAATCTATTTATGGTTTACTAGAGTTTGTGGTAAAGTTTCCGATAGGCATTAAAGATTAATATGAAATATCATGTGGAAGAATAATCTAGTACTAAAATTAAAAGGAATTGATTTGTCACTTCCTGTTACAACAAATTTATTACTTAAAACGGGAATTTTTTTTACTTATTTGGGACATGGTTTGGTCGCAATTAAAATTAATGCAGCATGGTTTCCTTTGATGGAAATATATGGATTTACCCCTGATGGAATGTTAACATGGATGCCATTGATTGGTTTAGTAGATTTGATAGTCGCAATCATCATACTATTTTATCCAATCAGAATTATTGTCATGTGGGCTATTTTTTGGGCTTTTATTACAGCGTTAAGCAGACCTCTAGCTGGACAGGATGTGTTGGAATTTATTGAACGTACTCCTAACTGGTTAATGCCAGCAATTTTATTAATGAGACAAGGTCTTCCAACAAAAATCAAGCATTTATTTTACACCTAATTTGAGTCAAACTCATGTAAAAAGATAGCTTTGACTTCTCTCAGCTATCTTTTTACCCTTAAAAATACACCATTCATCGATCTCTAATTTTTAGTTTGACCCATTGCAATTATCTTCGTGAAAAATAAGATACATGTTTACTCGTTTTTTAATTGTTACCATTATTTGGTTGCTAATCGATTTATATGTTTTTCAAGCTGTCAAAACAGTAGTGAGTGGTATGAACAATGTAACCAGTTCCATACTTCTTTGGACATATTGGATTGTTGATATAGCATTGATTTTATTGATTCTATATTTAGGAGCATCGGGTAAATTTTCACATGGTCCGAATAAGAATTTTAATTGGGTAATGGGGGCTATGATCATAATCCTTGTTCCAAAAATAGTCGTGACACCTTTTCTGTTAATTGAAGATATTACGCGATTTATTCAAGGAATGTACAATTTGATCGTTACAAAAATGAATGGACTTTCAAAACAAGGAAATTTTTTACCAGATCGTAGAAAATTTGTGAGTATTGTTGGGTTAAGTATCGCTTCGATTCCTTTCATCGGAACGCTTTATGGAGTTGTGAAAGGGAAATATGATTACCGTGTACATCGTGTTAAATTAGCGTTTAAAGATTTACCTGAAGCCTTTGATGGTTTTACAATTACACAACTTTCTGATATTCATTCGGGAAGTTTTGATGATCCAATTGCGGTTCAAAGAGGAATTGATATAGCGAAAGCACAAAAAAGTGATTTAATGATTTTTACAGGTGATTTAGTAAATAACCATGCAGAAGAGATGAATGATTGGATTGAATATTTTAGTCAGTTAACGGCGCCATTTGGAAGCTTTTCTATTTTAGGTAATCACGATTACGGGGACTATATTCCTTGGTCATCAGAAGATATGAAAGTTCAAAATTTGGAAAATCTGAAAAGAATTCATGAAAAAATTGGATTTAAATTATTACTCAATGAGCATCTTTACATTGAAAAAGAGGGAGAAAAAATCGCTTTAATCGGTGTTGAAAATTGGGGTAAAAACGGTTTTGTAAAACATGGAGATTTAGACAAAGCAACAGAAAATTTGGAAGATCATTTTTTTAAAATTTTATTATCACACGATCCATCTCACTGGGATGCTGTAACATTAGATCATAATAAACATATTCATCTAACACTCTCAGGGCATACACACGGCATGCAATTTGGAATTGAAGTTCCGGGATTTAAATGGAGTCCTTCGAAATATATTTATCCGCAATGGGCAGGAGCATACGAGAAAAAAGGAAAATATATTTACGTTAACCGTGGCTTTGGTTTTTTAGGTTTTCCTGGTAGAGTGGGAATTATGCCAGAAATTACGGTGATTGAATTGGTGAGAGGGTAAATAGTATGTTGCAATTTCGATAACAAAAAAGATTGTAATTCTTTGAAAGAAAAAAAGGTGGTTTTGCTTTCGCTTAACCACCTTTGATATGATTTAATTATACCAGCGCTGTACTTCTTCTAATTGTAAAGCTTCTATTTCTAGTTTATTTTTCTTTCTGTAGCCGTTCAATTGTTGGTGAACCGCTGTTGGCTTAGCATTTAACAAATCTTCAACAGATGAATATCCCGCTTTGTAAACATGTTCCGCCCATTCGATTGGAACTCCAATTTTTTTATATCCTTCTAAATCAGGTCCTGTTTGAAACTTTTCAGGTCGCATTTGAGGGAAAAATAAAACTTCTTGTATAGAAGGATTATTTGTTAAAAACATCAATAAACGATCCATCCCAATTCCTAAACCAGAAGTTGGAGGCATCCCAAATTCCAAAGCTCTTAAAAAATCTTGATCGATAAACATTGCTTCATCATCTCCTCTTTCCATCAATGCAACTTGTGATTCGAATCGCTCTCTTTGGTCAATTGGGTCATTTAATTCAGAATAAGCATTTGCAATTTCTTTACCACAAACCATTAATTCAAATCGTTCGGTTAATTCTGGATTTTCTCTATGTACTTTTGTTAACGGGCTCATTTCTTTCGGATAATCCGTAATGAATGTTGGTTGAATGAAATTACCTTCACATTTTTCTCCAAAAATTTCATCAATTAACTTCCCTTTCCCCATTGTTTCGTTCACTTCAATTCCCATGCCTTTTGCTGCTTGGAAAATTTCTTGTTCCGATTTTCCTGTGATGTCAAATCCTGTAAATTGAATGATGGCATCGGTCATTGAAATTCGTTTATATGGCGCTTTAAAATCAACTTGATGCTCTCCAAATGTTGCTATTGTTGTGCCATTTACTTCTATCGCACAATGTTCTAACAATTTTTCGGTAAAATCCATCATCCAATTATAATCCTTATAGGCAACATAGATTTCCATTGCCGTAAACTCAGGATTGTGTGTTCTATCCATTCCTTCGTTACGGAAATTTTTAGAAAACTCATAAACACCATCAAATCCACCTACAATTAATCTTTTCAAATACAGTTCGTTTGCAATTCGCATATACAAAGGAATGTCCAAAGCATTGTGATGTGTTATAAATGGCTTTGCTGCTGCGCCACCAGGAATGGATTGTAAAATTGGTGTTTCAACCTCCATATAACCAGCTTGGTTAAAAAAGTTTCGCATTCCATTGAACAATTTTGTTCGTTTATAAAATACTTCTTTTACCTGCGGATTTACAACCATGTCAACGTAACGCATTCTATAGCGAAGTTCAGGATCTGTAAAAGCATCATGAACTTTACCTTCAGCATCTGTTTTTGGTAATGGTAACGGTTTTAACGATTTGCTTAACAATGTAAATTCTTCAACATGGATTGAAATTTCTCCCACTTGTGTTGTAAATAAATATCCTTTAATTCCTATAAAATCCCCAAGGTCTAATAATTTTTTGAAAACATCATTATAAAGTGATTTGTCTTCTCCAGGACAAATTTCGTCGCGGTTAAAATATACTTGAATTCGTCCTGTTGAATCTTGAATTTCTGCAAAAGAAGCTTTTCCCATAACACGTTGACTCATCAATCGTCCAGCGATACAAACTTGCTTCTTATCCTCAAACTTTTCCTTGATGTTTTCAGCATAATCTGTTACTGGATACAATTCTGCAGGATAAGGTTCAATTCCCATCTCACGCAATTTTTTCAACGACTCACGACGTTGAATTTCTTGTTCGGAAAGTTCTAAAATACTCATTGTTTAATTTTTTCTAAGTGCAAAGATAATTTGAATAGTTGAATAAAGGAAAACAGTTGAAATGAAAGATGTTGGAATTTTAAAAAAAGAATTCACATTCGTATAATTTGTAGCTTGATACTAAAATTTTTTAACTATTTATTTTGTAAGATTTATCAATTGAACCATTCTTTTTCTGCTGAAAATATTCAATTTGAGTAAACTGAAGGATCTTTGTAATAATTATTATAAACAATATGCTTGCTGATTTGAATGGTATCTGATTTGAAAAATATGGACCTGAAATTAAAAGATAATCCACCTTTGGAAACTGCTTTTTAGTTTTTTACTTAACGTTGTAACCTCAGTTCGATTAATGTTTTACGATCAGATCGTCTATAAATAGGGAGTTACGACTAAAAGACTAGAAGGAATAGCGGGCTATTTCAAGAGGCTTTTGGGAAGTAAATCACTTTTTATAGGTGAAATGTACAAAATGCTTTTCAATTAAATTCGAAAAGCCTTCGTTGTGTCTTCTTGATTTAGCCCGCTAAACCTGCGAAAATTTAAGTTAGACTATTTTTTTTGGCTAGGAAGTGTTATTATAGTGCTATTAGCGTATTCAATACACCATCAATTACTTTAGCCATTCTATAAATATCTAGTGTATCAATTGTATCTGTATGTTCGTGATAATTTTTATTTCTGTAAAAAGAAGTATCAGTTATCATTAATGCATTGAATCCAAATTTCCAATAATTTAAATGATCTGAATAATCAATACCGGGTAGTGATGATGGTCCGGTAATTTTTTTTGTTTTCATAGATTTTGTTGCTTTAAATTTATTACAAAATTTTTTCACAAACAGGCCTCCTCCAAATTTTTTTACAAGAGTGATATAATTCCCTCTATTACCATAGAA